>JAGTVF010000199.1 GCA_018224315.1 Desulfobacterales bacterium
CCCCGTATATGATCACATTTGCGCTGCTGGCCGCAGCATGAACGATATTTTCATAAATGGTCTGCATTTCAGGGCTCTTGCCGATAATCGCCCCGAAACGAAACCGCTCCTTCATCCCGGTTCTGAGGCTGCGGTTTTCCTGCCGGAAATGGTCAGCCTGGGCGGCCAAGGCCTCTTCGGCCTGTTTTCTCTCGGTGATATCGATCATAAGGGTTTCAACGGTGAAAACCCTTTTGTCCGGATCAACCTCCTGTCTGGTTACGGCGTAGTACCACCGGTCATCGAGCTCGCTTCGTATCTCCCGTCTGACCGGATGGCCGTCTGAGGCCGCATGCACGGGACAATCGGTGCAGGGCAGATTCCGGCCGTGGAAAATGGCATAGCACATCTCGCCTGTGGCGTTATGGCCGATTTTTTCCTTCATGCTCTGGTTTAAAAAAACGATCCGGTGCTGCCTGTCCACAGCATAAATCAGCCCGCCTGCAGCCTCAATCACGCCGTTTAACGCAGCCTGGCTTCTTTGCAATTCCCGCTGGGCGGCCTTTAAATCGGTGATGTCCATAAATGAGGCAATGGAGCACTTTTCATCCGGCAGCATGGCCACCTTGATCCATATATCGCGCACATGTCCGCTGCGATTGAGCACCCGGCATTCATACTCATCCGGAACCGAGGAATCCCCGCGCCTGCGGCCATGGTGATATGAAACCATTTTTTCCAGGTCTTCCGGAAAAATAAATTCGCTCCACTTCATCCGGTGCTCGATATCCTGGCGTGCAAACCCGCTTAATTTCTCAAATTCCACATTGGCCATGGAAATGGTCATGTCCGGTTCGATGATAATGGATGCGGCCCCGGATTTTTCAAACACCTGCCGGTACCATTGATGCACAGTGTTTGATTTTCTTGCCATCGTGCTCATAATTCTATATAGATCACATAGTTTATTTTTTTTCAATCATTGCCTGAGGTGGCTTGCGGCAACAAGAAAGGAAGCGTAATGAAACGGGCAGCACGCATTTTTGCACTCTCACTGATCAGTGTTTTGTTGTTTTTCCTCGCAACCGGATGCGGTTCGGACAATTTTATCATAAAAAGGCACGATCTGTCTGCGGTAAACGACAGGCTTGCACTGTTGGAACAGCGCGTGGACCTGCAGACCGGCAAAACAGACATGCTCATGGATCTCAGCAGGGATCAGAAACAATTGCTGGCAGAATCCACGGAGCAGAACACCGATTCATTTCAAAAGCTTGATCAGCAGCTCCAGGAACTGCACAATGAAATCAAAAGCAAACTTTCGGTCCTTGAAAACCCAGCGACGCCCCAACCCGTATCCAGGCCCGTACTGGAAAAATCCGGTACAGACAAGCTATTGATCGGAAGGCTTGAGAAAGTCCGGCTCACCCCTCCGGGCCGGATTTTTCACGCCCGTATTGATACCGGCGCCACCACATCATCGCTGGATGCCCGCAATGTCGAAATTTTTGAAAGAGACGGCAGCCGCTGGGTCAAATTCCAGATTCAGGATCCGGAAGAAGAGACTTTCTACGAGGTGGAAAAGCCCGTTGTGCGGCGCGTGCGCATTATACATTCATCCACCGAAGATTTCAGCAGGCGCCCGGTTATAGAGCTTCAGTTTCAAATCGGCCGAATCAAAAGAATAGCGGAGTTCACACTGGAGGACCGATCCCACCTGGATTATCAGGTGTTGATCGGCAGAAACATTCTGCGTGATCTCATGGTTGTTGATGTTGCCCAGGAATTTATTGCTCCGCTTCCCGAAGAAAATACCCCTTCAGAACCGACCAAATGAAATCCAAAACCGCCTTTTACATAGTGATCCTGCTTCTGATTCTTACCGGCCTGGGCCTTGGGTGGCTCAGACACATCAACCTGGATATTCCCCTGGTTCCGGGTCAAACACGGCCGGTCTGGCACATTGAGGCCAGAATCGACTTTGTGGCAGACGGCGGGCCGGTGCAGGTGAACATGGATCTGCCCGGCAGCCCGCCGGGATTTGCACTGGTGTCCGAACAGGCCGCATCAACGGGTTATGGATTTTCCATTGTGGACACTTCGGCCGGCCGCCGGGCGGAATGGACCCGGCGCAGCGCCCGCGGTGATCAGACCCTGTATTACAAGGTTCAGATGATCCCGGAGCCGGATGCCGGCAGAGAACCCAGGGTAAAGCAGCCGCCGGACCCTGAAACCATGTACTGGGATCCCTTGCAGGCAACAGCGGCACACCAGCTTGAAGAACAGGCCTGGGAGAAGTCAAGCACCCCTATCAGTTTTGCAAGGGAGCTGATCAAGCAGCTCACTGCTTCGGAGCCTGATCAAAATGCATCCCTGCTGCTAAGCCAATACCCCCTGCCCGAGCTTCTGATGCGCCTGCTCAATCACGCAGGCATTGCCGCACGTGTTTCCATGGGGCTGGAACTTCAGGATGCCCGCAGATACCAGTCTTTGAAACCCATTCTGGAGGTGTTTAACCAGGACCGCTGGGTGCCGGTGGATCCGCGCACCGGAAGTTACGGACTGCCCGAAAACCTGCTTTTATGGCACCGGTCCGGAAAGTCTCTTCTGGATGTAACCGGCGGCAGCAACTCTGAAATTCATTTCTCCATGATCCGCCAAACCCTTCCGGCAATGGATCTGGCCAGGATGCAGTTTCACGAGGGCGGACTTTCCCGTCTGAGTCTTTATTCCCTTCCCATTGAGGAGCAAAGCGTTTTCAAACTGCTTTTGCTGCTGCCGGTGGGCGCTTTGATCATCACGTTTATGCGCATTGTCATCGGCATTCGCACTTCGGGGACATTTATGCCGGTGTTAATCGCCCTTTCCTTTCTACAAACGCAACTGGTGCAGGGCATTGCCGCCTTTGTCATCATCGTAACCCTCGGTCTGATGCTGCGGGGATATCTCTCCAGGCTCAATCTGTTGATGGTGGCCCGGATTTCGACTTTGATCGTGCTGGTGATCTTTCTGACCTCCATGATCAGCGTTATCGGCTATGAACTGGGCGTCAACCTCGGACTCACCATTACTTTCTTTCCCATGATCATCATTGCCTGGACCATTGAGCGCATGAGCATCCTCTGGGAAGAGGAAGGAAGCCGGGAAGTACTGATCCAGGGCCTTGGCAGCCTCAGCGTGGCCGTGCTGGCCTATTTGTGCATGCGCATGCCCATTGTCCGGCACCTGACCTTTAATTTTCCGGAAGTCCATCTGATTTTGCTGGCTTGTATTCTGACCATGGGCCAGTACACCGGCTACAAGCTCACCGAGCTCAAACGATTCGGGGTAATGAGGAACAACGGCTGAAATGTGGATTTTTCCGCCATCTTTGCGCAGGCTTGGCTTTCTGGGCATGAACCGCAGAAATGTGGCCTATATCAGCCGGTATAATTCCCGGGGGCGATACCCGCTTGTTGATGACAAGCTCAAAACCAA
>JAGTVF010000200.1 GCA_018224315.1 Desulfobacterales bacterium
CATATCCCTGTTCCATCCAAGGCGACCGCCCGGGATATAACCGGGGTATTCTGTGCCGTCATGCCTGAGGTCAAAAAGATTTTCCAGGTTATAGGTGGCGATTTTAATGCACCCGCCCCAGGAGGCGACCGGCAATGCCAGGCAGAGCAGCACTGCGGCCAGAATGCATGCTTTTCCAAATTTAAACGGCTTTGCAAAGGGCATCAAAGGCCTTTTCCGTTTTCGCTTGCAGGGGCCCTGCATCGGAAAAAACACCCCAATTTCCTGTTTTTTTATTGACATTCAATATATCTCCCGTTAATTGAAATAGTTATAATAAAATAAAAAAATGCCGTCAAGCATCACATTCTAACACCCCTTGGCTGCCCGCATGCAGCCGCACTCTTTTGAATACGGACCGCTTATGGACAAGGTACTCATTGTCGAAAACCACCGCAGCACGCTGGAACAAATCCGGTCCGGATTCAGGGACCTGCATCATTTTGAATTGCTCACAGCCAGCTCAGCCAAAATCGCCACAGATATTTTGACCGACACGCGGATTGCCGTACTGGCCACCGGCATCCACCTGCCCCAGGGCGACGGGCTGGATCTGCTGGGACTGATGACCCGAAAACACCCATCCACTCCCTGTATTGCCATTCTGGAAAAAGATGACCCCAAACCCTGGTTTATTGACCGCACAGGCCATACCGGAGTTCTGTATTACCTGAAAAAACCCTTTTCTTTCAGCAGGCTGGCCTCGGCCATTTTTGTGGGCTTAAACCTCCGCGACGAGGGCCAGACCCGAAACGGCGTGACCATGACCAATTTTCTGCCATTGCTGGCCATTGCCCGCAAAACCTGCAGGATGGATATAAAATCAGGCACCCGGCAAAAAGGCATCTGCTACCTGGAAAGGGGACAACTGCTCAATGCCCGGACCGCAGAGCTCGAAGGGGACGCGGCAGCCAAACAGATCGCCCAATGGCGGGGTATCCAACTATCATTCTCCCCGCTCGCTGACAAAGACCGGCAGGTACGAACCAGCATTGACCTGCTGACCCTGGCCAAGGCCACTTGGGAAAAAGGCGCCAGGCCGGCCGACAACTCCCGGGCAACTTCGGCCTATGAATCTGGCACAGCAGGCCGGATCGGATCAAAGCTCGAAGATGCCCTGCACAAACACGCGGGCATTCTCCGCTCTGCCAAAGGCTACAAGGGACTGGCCATTGTCAGCAGCAACGGCGAAGTCCTTGCCAATGACACATCCCATCGGGCCGACATTGACTTCAGCGCCATTGCCGAAATGGCCAACCAGATATATACGGACTGCTCCCGGCACCTGAGCCGGAAAGGACTGGGCCGGTGCCGTGGCCTGAGCCTGGACACGGAACAGGGCATTCTGCTGGTGCACAACACGGATATGTATACAAGCGGCAACTTCCGTTTTTTGGCATTGATGGCAGAAGACGGCAACTGCTTTTTCATCCAGACGCAGCTCAAAACCATCATTCCCAAAATTCTTTCCGAAGTGGCCATGCCCGGGGGAACGCAAAGCAAGGGATTGTCCTCAAAAAAGCCTTTTTAAAAAACAATGAAAGCCCTTCACCCATTTCCGGGCCATAGTGTTCCGGCGCGGCCGGCAGGGAGGCCGGACAATCGCAACATCTTGCCTTTACGCCAAATCTTACAATCCATTCCAGCCAAAAAAGTTCTTGACGGCCAGCGGGGCAGTTGTTAATATACGCAAGCTTTAAAGGGATACGATCGCTATGGCGCCCAAAAAATATTTTAATTTTAACGACAACAGACCATGGGCCCAGCATTTGCAGATTGTTGTCCAGGTCGGGCTGACCATGGTCGGCTGTATTGTTTTCTGTTTGTTTGTGGGACGTTTTCTGGATGGATGGCTGGGGACGAAAGGCATTTTTACAATTCTTTTCATCCTCTTTGGCATAGTGGGCGGGGCTGTGGTAGTCTACCGCCAGATCATGGAAGTAACGGAACCGGATTCGCCTAAAGAAAAAGACGAACACAGAGACAGCAGGGGATAGCCGCAGTTGGAACCGCATGAACAAATCCGGCAGGTGCAGAAGAAATACTGCTCAATCGCAATGCTCGTTGCGATCTCTGCTGCTCTGATCCTGATTCTGGCGGGCTATAAACCGGTCGGCAAAGGACTGGTTCTGGGAACCGTCTTCAGCTCTCTTAATTTTATCCTCATGGGAGAAACCCTTCCCAGAAGAATCTCCGGCTCCCGGCGACGGGCCTCTTTTTATTCCGCAATATCGGTTTTCATCCGATACGCCGTATTGGCCGCGCCTTTGATCATCGCCATCAAAATCTCTTCGTTTAACCTGGCGGCAACCGTTGTCGGCCTGTTTATGATACAGATCATGATACTGGCCACACAGGGCATATACGCATCAACTCGAAAAAACCTGGATTATTGACGCGATATGGAAGAACTCGGGAAAATACATCAGCTCATTGTTACCGTGTCCGACTACAAGATGACATTTAACCTCGACATCATTGCCATGACATGGCTGGTCATCATCGGACTTCTGATCTTCGGTTATTTTGCTGCGCGCAAACAGCAGATGATCCCGGGGACTTTGCAGACCATCGGGGAAGCCTTCGTGTTCCAGTTCTATTCCCTCACCGAAGACGCCCTGGGCGAGGATATGGCCAAAACCTACGGGCCCATGATCATTGCCCTGTTCATGTTTCTGCTCTTTTGCAACTGGATCGGATTCATCCCTCACCTTTACGAGCCCACAAACGATTTGAACACCCCTTTGAGCCTGGGATTGATGGGTTTTGTCATTGCCCATTATGCCGGCATCCGGCAAAAGGGTTTTAAAAAATACATCAAGGCCTATTTTGATCCGATCTTTTTTATGGCGCCGCTCAACATCATCGGAGAAATCTCCAAGGTCATATCCATTTCGTTTCGTCTTTTCGGCAATATCATGGGCGGCACCATTATTGTGCTGGTGGTCTCTCACCTGGTTTTCAGCCTTGTGCTGCCGCCATTTTTGAATGCGTTTTTTGTGATCTTCATTGGCGGGATACAGGCGTTTGTGTTTACGATGCTCACACTGGTATACATTGCGGTACAGGTAAATTAAATGATGTCCATCGAAATTGAAGCCTGGGTTAGAATGGCGGCATTTGTGGGGGCCGGTTTCTCAATGGGATTCGGCGCCATCGGTGCCGCAATCGGGGAAGGGTTCGCAGCTGCAAAAGCAAACAATGCCATATCTCAAAATCCGACCTATTCCGGCGATATTGTCAAGATGATGCTGGTGGGTCAGGCCATCGCGGAAACCGCGGCCATATTTGCCCTGGTCATTGGCGTGCTGCTGTTGTTTGCTACCGGGGGCAACGCTTCCATGATCACTGCTGCAGGCCTGCTCGGCGCCGGCCTGTCCATGGGCCTTGGCGCCATTGGCTCCGGGGTGGGCTCGGGTTTTCCGGCAGGGGAAGCATGCGACGGGCTGTCCCGTCAGCCTGCTCTGAGCCGGACGCTGACCACCACCATGCTCATCGGTTCGGCCGTCAGCCAGACGCCCGCCATTTTTTCCATGGTGATTGCCTTTATGCTGATGTTTGTCAATTTTTCCGGCGGCAGCCCCCATATGGTAGCCGCCCTGCTGGGTTCCGGGCTTTGCATGGGTTTCGGTGCCATTGGTTCCGGAATCGGTTCCGGCTTTCCGGCCGGACAGGCATGTGTGGGGCTGGCCAGGCAGCCGGCCATGGGCAGCCGCCTGACCACAAACATGCTCATCGGGGCGGCCGTCAGCCAGACACCGGCCATTTTTGCCATGGTGGTCTCGTTTATGCTGATGTTTATCAGTTTTGCCGGCACACCGGTGCATCCCACATCTGCTGCCTTACTCGGTGCCGGCCTGGCAACGGGCCTGGCCGCAATCGGATCCGGGGTGGGAAGCGGTTTGGCCGCAGGCTCAGGCGTTGAAGGCTGGGCCCGACAGCCAACGGCCACCGGCAACGTGCTGGTGATCATGCTGGTGGGCCAGGCGGTATCCCAGACGCCCTCGATTTTCGGGCTTTTGATCAGCTTTATTCTCATTTTCAAGGGATATCCCTCAACCGAAGTTTTTCTTGTATCCACAGCACTGATTTCAGCGGGTTTGTGTACCGGACTCGGCGGCATTGGATCCGGCGTGGGCAACGGACAGGTGGCACAAACCGCTGTATCCTGGGTGGCGCGAAATGTGGAGCAGGAAGCCTTACTGATGCGCACCATGCTGGTTGGGCAGGCCGTGTCGCAGTCCACGGCCATTTATGCCATGGTTATTTCCCTGGCATTGATTTTTCTGGTATAAAACAATAAATACAAATAAACCCCTAAATTTCGACTGGAGGAAATTATGATTGAAGGTGCAGATCTGATCCAGGCAGCGGCGTTTCTTGGTGCCGGACTGGCAATGGGCCTTGGCGCAATCGGCCCGGGACTGGGTGAAGGAATGGTTGGCGCCAAAGCATGTGAAGCCATCGGAAAAAATCCCAGTGAAGCCGGCCTGCTGACCCGGACCATGCTTGTGGGTCAGGCCGTTTCCGAATCCACCGGTATTTATTCTCTTGTTATTGCCCTGTTGCTCCTTTTTGTTGTTTAATCGGTTAAATGGCTTACTACGGGAAGGCCAGTGATGGAAATTGTCGAAAATCTTGCTCTGATCAGTTTAAATGAAACCCTGATTGCGCAGCTCATCGCCTTTTTGATCTTCTTTTTTCTCATCAACCGGATCATGATCCGGCCCTTGCGGGAAACCATGGGAAAACGGCAGGATTATATCAAAAACACCGAATCCGAGATTCTTCAGTCTTCGGAAAAGCTCGAAGACCTCAATCAACAGCTGTTGGCGCACGAAAGAAAAGTTGTGCGGGAGGCCAACTCGGAAAAAGAAGATCTGAAAAATCAGGGCAACCAGCAGGCTCAGGAAATTCTGGGGGAGTCCAAAAACGAAATAGACCAGATCCGTGAAGAAAATACCCGGCTGCTGAATCAGGAAATTGCCGAAGCCCGCAAATACATTGACGCTGAGTCTGAGAAACTGGCAGGAACAATCATGGAAACCATTCTGGAGCGGGGGGTATCGCGTGGGTAACTCAGGTGCTATCAAAACAACCTGCAAAATACTGTTTGTCTGCATCCTGCTGCTGCATCTGACAGGCTTTGCCGTATTGGCAGAAGAAGGCGGTGCCGGAGACTGGCGCCCGGTTTATGACACGATCATGCTTTATGTCAACTTCCTCATTCTGGCCTATCTGCTTTACCGCTACGGCCGCCAGCCCTTTATGCAGTTTCTCCAGTCCCAGAAACTGCAGGTTTCCGAATCGATTCAAAAGGTTGAAGATCGCAAAGAAAAACTGCTGGCACAAATCAATGAAACCCAGAGCCAGATGCAGGAAAGCAGTGAGCGTTATGCACAGATAAAGCAGCGAATCATCGAAGAAGGCCAACGTGTCCGGCAGCAGATCATCGATGATGCCAAAGAGCAAAGCAAAATCATGATCGAGCGGGAAAAGAAAAACGCCAGCAGACGGCTTATGGAGGCCAGGAAAGACTTTATGACCGAACTGGTCGACACTGCCGCAAACCTTGCCAGAAACCGGCTTCCAGAGGAAATCACGGAAAACGATCAGGACAAGCTCATTGACTTTTACGTCGCCAGCGTAAACCGCATGTCAGGATAGAGCCTGCCCCGTCAAAATCCAGACGCAAATGCAAAAGCCCGGAAAGCCTTTTGGCCTTCCGGGCTTTTTTTAGGGTTTGTTTTCCCGCATCTTTTTTTACAGTTCCATGTAGATCACCCGCCGGTTTCGGGGATATGTTTCCAGCTTCTCAAGCACCTCTTTGGTCAAAGGTGTATCGGTTCGCAGAAACACAATGTTGCGCTCTCCTTCCGGCTCTTCCTGCCCCACTGTCATGCGGGCGATATTGACCTTGTGATCCCCGAGAATGGTGCCGATCACACCGATCTCTCCCGGGATATCCATGTTGTGGATCAATGCCAGGTAACCGGAAGGCCGCATCTCCAGTCGGAAGTCGTTGATGCGCACAATTCTGGGATCGCTTTTGCCAAACAGTGTCCCGGAAACCACATTGGTGGCCTTATCGGTCTTGACCGTCAC
>JAGTVF010000201.1 GCA_018224315.1 Desulfobacterales bacterium
GCCGCCGGCCTGGTGGCAACGGAGCTGCGGGCCGGGGTGCTGTCGGTGTTTACCCTGCTGATTTACCTGGGCCAGACCGTATCCCCGCCGTTTTTGGCCCTGTTTGTAACGGATACCGCCGTGCGGGGTGCATTTTTTGCCGGAAGCGCAATTTCTTTGATTCCGCTTTTGTTTGCCGTTTATATGCGCATATCCAAGTCTTTGCCGGACCGCAGCCCATAGCGGCGTTTTACGGCACCGGCATAACGGCAAAGATAAATGTGCTCCAGATGCAATGGGAGATGATCACCGGGGACAGATCCTTGAACCGCCAGTACATGGCCCCCCAGAAAGCCCCGGCAACACCGGCTGCGGCCGTGAGCATGAAATTGCCCGAGCTGATGTGCACGCCCGCGTAACAAAGGGTGGCCAGCAGCCACCCGCCCGCCGTGCCGAAACGCACCATGAGCTGACGCTGCAGATATCCCCGCCAGTAAATTTCCTCGCACGGACCGGTGATAAAAAAAAGCAGCAGAACAATGATCCACATGGGCGTGCCTTCGCCCTTGTCGTAAATGGCGCCGATCTGGTCACCGGCAAAAGGGAAAAGGGCCGTGGAAAGGGTTTTTCCGGCCCAGAAAAGCAGATACAGCAAGGCCGCGGATACCAGGCCGATGGCAATGCTGCGCCAGTTGAGGCGAAAATCCATGAGCCGGACCGGCTGAAGGACAAAAGAAAGAACGGCCAGGACAAAGGCGGAAAACGCGATTTTAAACCAGAACACCCCGAAGTCCAGGTAAAAGGTCATCCACCACAGCAAAGCGGCCAGAACAACGGTTGCGGCCACAGGCTTCCAGGCAAAACGGTACTGATTCATAAAAGGGCCTCGGCAATCAGGGAGATCAACAGCAGGACGCCGAACACCGTGTCTAACTGGGCTGTGCGCGCATCTGCGTCCTTGGGGATTTTTTCGGCCATGATCCGCAGGATCTTTACGGCAATGGGAATGGACAAAAACACCATCAAAGACCACCACGAAAGAATCCCGGCGAGAATCATCACGAAAATACTGACATAGGCGGCGGCAATCAGGGCGCCATAGAGGTAAAAACCCTTCTGTGCCCCCAGAACAATGGCAATGGTGCGGATGTGGCGGCTTTTGTCATGGGTGATATCGCGCAGGTTGTTGGCCAGCAGCACCAGGGCCACGATGGTGCCAAAGGGAATGCTGATCCACAAAGCATGGGCGGAAAACTGCTGGTGCTGGACAAAATAGGTGCCTTCCACCATTAGCGGGCCCCACATGAGAAACACGGAAAATTCGCCCAGGGCGATATATTTGTAGCTCACCGGCGGGGCCGTATAAGTAACACTGGCCAGCACGCCCACAACACCAATGGCCAGAACCGGCCAGCCCCTTTCGGCGGCCAGCCACAGGCCGAGCCCTGCGCCAATGGCAAAAAGCAGACAGGAGGCGATGAGCACGCTTTTGGGCCGCAGCTTTCCCTCCACCAGGGGGTGGGGCCGGTACTGGGCCGTGGCCGCCTCAACCGTGTCCACCCCCTTTTGCACGTCATAATAGTCATTGATCAGGTTTGTGGCGGCATGCAGAAAAACCGCCCCCAGCAGGGTGGCGGCAAAAAGCCCCCAGGAAAAAGGCCCGTCAATGGCCGCCACTGCCCCGCCCACCCCGATGGAAATGGCGGTCATGACAAACGACCAGGGCCGGCTGGCCAGAAACCAGTTTCGGTAAAGTTGTGTCACTTGCAACAACCTGTTTTTTGGTGTCAATCCGGCAACATCTGGAAATTCCCGGATTTTTGATAAACAAAAAACATACGCCAAGCCTGCCGGGGCGTCAAGCGCAAAAATCCAATAGGGGTCAAATCTTTAATCTTGATATTTGACCCCTAAAATTTCATTGACGATGCAGGCCCAAATAATTAGACTAGTCTTAAACCAGTCAGGTAAAGGACCCTTTTCATGGACAGTGTTGGTGCCTATCAAGCCAAAACCCATTTATCCCAGCTCCTTGAACGGGTATCAAAAGGAGAGCGCATTACCATCACCCGGCACGGAGTTCCCGTGGCCATTCTCCAACCCTTTGATTCAGACCCGAACATGGATGTTCGGTCGGCCATTGAAGAATTGCGGCAGTTCAGGAATAAAAACCGATTAGACGGCCTTTGCCTCCGGGAGATGATCGAAGAAGGCAGGCGGTAAATGTCCGGATATTTTGTTGTTGATAATTCCGTGGTCATGGCCTGGTGTTTTGGCGATGAAGCCAGTGCCTATGCTGATGCGGTTCTTGAGCAATTGTCGGAAAACACCGCCCTGGTTCCGGCCATCTGGCCGCTGGAAGTGGTGAATGTACTTTTGGTTGCAGAGCGGAAAAAACGAATCAGGTTCGCTGATAGCGTTCGCTTCCTGTCGCTGCTGTCGGCTTTGCCGATTGTTGTGGAGCATCCGGGGCACAAAGCAATGATGAAAGAACTTTTGTCCCTGGGCAGAACCAGTGTGCTTTCCGCTTATGATACGGCCTATCTGAGTCTTGCAATGAGAAACAACTGCCCCGTGGCCACCCTGGATAAAAGACTTCTTGAAGCCGCAAAAAAACTGGACATACCTGTTTTATAGACGCGTGGCATATGGGGTCAAATCTTTAATTTTGACAATTAATCTGAAAAGATAGTCTTCCATTTGTCAAGATTAAAGATTTGACCCCTCTAAACATGCTGGCC
>JAGTVF010000202.1 GCA_018224315.1 Desulfobacterales bacterium
GTGGGTGGCAAAGGAATGGCGGAAGGTGTGGGGGCTGATTTTTTTGTCGCATCCGGCTGTAAGGGCGTATTTTTTGACCAGCTTCCAGAAGCCCTGGCGGGTCATGGGCCGGCCGGCCCGGCTGAAAAAAAGCCAGGAACTGGTCTGGTTTTTCAGCAGTGCCGGCCTGGCAATGCGGATGTATTGATCCGCGCGGGTTCTGGCATGGCCGCCCACGGGCACCAGCCGTTCTTTTGCGCCTTTGCCTGTCACGCGCACAAACCCGGCATCCAGATTCATGTCCTGGAGCTTGATGTGGATCAGTTCGCTGACCCGCAGGCCCGCGGCATAAAGCAACTCCAGCATGGCTGCATCCCGCATGCCCTTGTGTCTCGTGGTGTCCGGGGTCTCCAGCAGATTTGTGATTTCTGCAACCGAAAGCACGTCGGGCAGTTTCAGGCCGAATTTGGGCAGGTCAATGAGCCGGGACGGGTCTTTTGAGAGGTGTTTTTCCCGGACCAGGAAACGAAAAAAACCCCGCAGGGTCACCAGATGCCGGGCCCTGGAGCGAATGCCCAGGCCGTTGTCGCGCAGACGCAAAAGATATTTTAAAATGGCGGCTGCGTCCACCTCGGTGATGCGCCGGATTCTGCTGGCGGTCAAAAACCGCTGAAACCGGGCAAGATCTGAGCCGTAGGATTCCACTGTGGCATCGGCAAGGCCCTTTTCCACCACCAGGTAGTTTAAATACTGGTCCATGTGCATGGAAATTTCGTTCATGGCAGGGCGGGCTGTGGATTAAAAAAGTTTGACATCCAGGCTGTTTAACACTTCTGCGCCGTCAGAGCGCACAACCACCATATTTTCCAGGCGCACCCCGCCCCAGTCGGGCAGATACACCCCGGGCTCAATGGTAAAGACCATGTTTTCCTTTATTTCAACGTTTCTTTCCGCCACCGGGCTCAGTGACGGCGCTTCGTGGATGGCCAGGCCCACGCCGTGGCCCAGACCGTGGCCGAAATATTGGTCCAGTCCTTTTTCGTGCAGGTGATTTCTGGCTGCGGCATCGACATCTTTTGTCCAGGCGCCGGGGCGGACGGCCTCGATGGCTTTTTGCTGGGCGTCGTAGACAGCGGTAAATATTTTGTTAAACGTGTCATCGGCCCGCCCCAGGATAATGGTCCGGGAAATATCGCTGCAATAGCCGTTTAACAACGCGCCCCAGTCAAACAAAAGGGGCTGGCTGTTTTGCATGAGCCGCTCAGACGGAATGGCATGGGGCAGGGCGGCACTGGATGAAAACGCGGCAATCACAGGGAAGGAAACCGACTGGGCGCCGGCCTCGCGCATGCGGCGCTCGATTTCCCAGGCGGCCCGGGCCTCGCTCATGCCGGATTCCAGGTTTTCCAGAAAGTCGGAAAATGCGGATTCCGCCAGTTGCAGGGATTTTCGGATGGCCTTGATCTCGGCTTCTTCCTTGCACTCGCGCAGGTTTTCACAAAGGTTGTCCACTGGCACCAGTTCCACTGATGTCAGCTGCTCGCAGATCATGTCATGCTGGGCTACGCTCATGCGGCGGCGTTCGAATCCGAGACGCGTTGTGCCCAGTTTCTCCAGGATGCCGGGCAACTCCTTTGCCAGGCCCTTTTTGTAGCAGACCACTTCAAAGCCTTCGGCTTCCTGTTGGGCCTGGATTTCGTATCTGGAATCGGTGGCCAGCACCAGGTGGTCACCGGAGATGAGCAAAACCCCGGCGGATTCGTCAAACCCGGTATCCTGGCCGGTAAAGCCGCTTAAATATCTGCGGTTTTCGGAAATGGCGACAAGCAAGGTATCAATATTGGCTTTTTCAAATATTTGCCGGATGTTATGGATCCGGTTCCGGATATGGGATTGCATAAAAACAAAATAGCACAACCGGTTGCATTGATAAAGCCAATAACACCAGGGCAGCTGCACAAGTTGAGCTTAAACTTAGGTTGAAAACAGTCTTGTTTGTGATATGAAAGGGTTTATGACAAAGAGATTCTGCATTGCCGCACCCGAGGCCGGCGCCGGGAAAACAACCGTTTCAGTGAATCTGGCGGCCGCGTTTGCGGCCCTGGATCAAAACACCCTGCTGGTGGACTGCGACGCGCGAAACCGCTGTACCGAGGCCGCGGTCATTGACCCCCCGGCGAATGCGCCGGGATTGGACCGGATGATTGCGGATTTTGGGGACGCTGCAAAATTTTTGGTGCCGACCTGCATTGAACACTTCCGCGTGCTTCCGGCCGGTCCGCGACTGGGCAGGGCGGCTTTTGATCCGGGCCGGAACATTTTTTCAGAAATTTCCGGGCCGGACCTGGATGTGATGGTTATCAATGCCCCGGCAGAGCCCGGAGCCCTGATGCAGGAAGCCGTGTGCTGTGCAGACGTGCTGATTCTGCCGGTTCGCCTGGATTTGGAGACGGCCGGAAACATTTCCGGGCTGCTTGAAACATACAAAAATTTTCTTGAACAGGTGGCCGCGCTCCGGCAAAACAATCCAGTCGTTTCAACGGCCCGGATTTTGATCAACGGATGCGATGATGCCGCAGAAGCCGAGGCCCTGCTGGGCCCGGCGGTTTTTGAAGCCATTGCCCAACTCTGTCTGCCTGTGTGCATTGCCGAAGATGATCGCCTGCACGAGGCCATGGTCTTTGGAAAGCCCGTGGTCTGCCATGATATCGTGTCCCCCGGGGCCGTGGCCTTTCTGGAGCTGGCCCATCTTTGGACGGATATCGAAGAAATCCGAATGGATGAAAAAAAGGATCAGATCACATGAAACTTGCCCGCAAGGAAATCATCCAGGCCTGCGAAAAGCAGATGCTGAAAATGCTGGTCAAAAATCTGGACAAATCCGCGGTCAGATCCCTGATCCGGGAGAAATACGATCTGTCGCCCGGCGAGGATCTGCTGTTTCACGGTGGGGATATTGCGATTGAAAACAATGAAGTGGTCTACAAGCTCGATTTCAGCCTCCGGGTGGGCATGACCGTGATGCTTGACCGGGAAGGTGAATACGTGGATATCCGGGCCAGCCAGAAAAACCTCTCCGAACCGCCCGAAGACGGGCAGGACTCTGTTTCAGGCGATGACAGCCGGCAGCTGGCATCGGATATCGCACGGATGCTTTCGGAAATCAATCAATAAACAAATTTAAGGCAATAACGCCCATGGAAAACCAGCAGGCACAACCGGTGATCTCCCGGCCGGACATGACAGTGGTTGAAAACTACAAATACAAGATTTACAAGCCAACCCGCATTGTCGTGCTCGGAGATCCCAATGACCCGGTAACAAAGCGAATGGAGCAGTTCTGTGATCTGCTCCGGGGGCATCTGCCATCCCTTGATGTTAAAAATGAAACAAGCGAGGACGATGAGCGGCCCGCGATTTTTATTTATCCCAATATCCGGTTTTCAGCCGTTCCGGAAGGAAAGCTACTGGAATTGTTTTTGATGTGTGCGGCCGGGCTCGTGCCAATGGAAGAAGCCGAGGCCGGGGTTTCTGCGGCAGACATCCAGAACCGGATTCAAATGCCCGGGGTGGTTCGGGTTTATGTTTCCCCGGTATGTCCCCATTGCCCGGGGGCGCTTGGCAGATGGCTCTACATGGCCGCCTGGGCGCCGGACCGGGTGGATGTGCATGTGATTGATGCGGCTGTTTTTTCCGAATCCGCGGCCCGGGACAATGTGAAATCCGTTCCCACGGCCATTTTAGATGACCAGTTCCGGTGGACGGGTGTCGTGGCCGTGGCCGAACTGCTCGATATTTTCGAGAAGCGCAATCCCGCTGATCTCAGTGCGGATACCGTGAAAAAAATCATCTCAGACGGGGATGCCGAAGGCCTGGCCGCCCTGATGGCCGGGGCCAAAAGCGTGATTCCGGGTTTTCTGGATCTGCTGGCCCATCCCAAATGGCCCACTCGCCTGGGGGCAATGGTGGCCTTTGAGTACCTGGCTGAAACTGCGCCGGATTTGGCCCGACAGGCTTTGGAGACCATGTGGAACCGCTTTGCCGGTCTTGATGACGCGGTCAAAGGGGACATGATTCATCTTTTCGGGGTGTTAAATGATTCTGAGTTTGCCGGCGGGCGCCTGGAATCGGTGATCAACGGCGATTATCCCGAAGCCGTCCGGCAGATTGCAGAAGAGGTGCTGGGGGATTTGGGGTAAAAAAAGGCCGGTCCGGCATGGGATCTGCCGAACCGACCTTTTTTGGATTGTTTAAAAAAGCGCTTCTATTTTTCCTGTTCCTGCTGGCTGCGCAGTTCCTCGATGACCTTCTGGGAAATCTGGGCCGGGACCTCGTCGTAGTGGGAAAACTGCATGGAAAACATCCCCCGGCCGCCGGTCATGGAACGAAGATCCGGCGCATAGGTGAGCACTTCGGCCTGGGGCACCAGTGCGCGCACCACCTGATTTTTACCGCGGCTTTCCATGCCCAGCACCCGGCCGCGCCTGGAGTTTAAATCGCCCATGATATCGCCCATGAATTCCTCTGGCGTGATCACCTCCATTTCCATGATGGGCTCGAGCAGCACGGGATCGGCCTGCTCCATGGCCTTTTTAAAAGCCAGGGACCCGGCGATTTTAAAGGCCATTTCCGAGGAGTCCACGGAGTGATATGAGCCGTCATCGACCTTTGCCTGAAAATCAATGCAGGGAAATCCCGCCAGAACGCCTTTTTGCGAAGCCTCGGCAATGCCCTTGTCCACTGCGGGAATATAGGTTTTGGGGATCACGCCGCCAACGATCTTATCCACGAACTGGTAGCCCGAGCTTCGTTCCAGGGGTTCGAACTCCACCCAGCAGTCGCCGTACTGGCCGTGACCGCCGGACTGTTTCTTGTGCTTGCCCTGGACCCGCACCTTTTTGCGGAAGGTTTCCTTGTAGGGCACCTTGGGAATATTGAGGTTGACCTCCACATTGTATTTGCGCCGGAGCTTCTCCACCGTGGTTTCAATGTGCACCTGGCCCTGGCCGGTAAGCAGGGTCTGGCGGGTTTCATCGTTTCGCTCCAGGCGCAGGCCCGGGTCTTCTTCGATGAGCTTGGTCAGCGAGGAGTAGATCTTGTCCTCATCCCCCTTGGATTTTGGGGAAATGGCAAAGGACACCACGCCGCGCAGGGGCTCTGCAGGCTTGTATTCAATGGGTTTGTCCGGGGCGCACAGGGTATTTCCGGTAACGGTTTCCTTTAGCTTGGCCACGGCCACGATATCTCCGGGACCTGCTCCCTCCAGGGGTTTCTGCTCTTTTCCCTGCATCTGGAGAAGCTGGTTGTAGCGCTCCTTGGTGTCCTTGGTGGCGTTGAAAAATGTGCCGTCGCCCCCGAGTTTTCCGGAAAAAACCCGGAAGATGTTGAGGCGGCCGGCATAGGGATCGGCCACGGTTTTAAACACCAGTGCGGAAAAGGGCGCGTCCGGGGAGGCTTCCCGGGTTTCCTCGTTTTCCGTGCCCGGGGCGTATCCGGTCTTCGGTCCCCGGTCCGCCGGGCAGGGCAGGGCGTCTGCCATGAACCCGGCGAGCAGGTCCACGCCGATATTCAGGGTGGCAGATCCGCACATTACCGGCACAAAGGCTTTTTCAAGGGTTCCCTTGCGCAGGGCGGCCAGGATTTCCTCGTCTGAAAGGGTTTCGCCTTCGAGATATTTTTCCACCAGCTCGTCATCGGCTTCCGCGATGTTTTCGATCAGTGCTTCGCGCTCGGCCTCAGCGGTTTCCTGCATGTCTGCGGGAATGTCTGTCCCCTTTGCCTTGCCGTCTTCGTAAACCCAGGCCTTCATGTTGACCAGGTCCACCAC
>JAGTVF010000203.1 GCA_018224315.1 Desulfobacterales bacterium
AAGGAAATCGAGGAAGCCCTGCTGGCAGAAGACATCCACATGGCCGTGCACAGCATGAAGGACATGCCCGGAGAAATCCCCGAAGGCCTCTGCATTGGCGCCATTCCGGTACGGGAAAATCCCTGTGACGCCTTAATCGCCAGAAACGTCAAAAAGATCGAAGACCTTCCCCGGGGGGCAGCCATCGGCACCAGCAGCCTGCGCCGGGGATCGCAGATGCTTTACCTCCGGCCGGACTTAGATATCCGTCCGCTGCGCGGCAACATTGACACCCGGATCAAAAAGCTGGAATCTGAAAACCTGGATGCCGTGATCCTGGCGGCAGCGGGCATGATGCGCCTGGGCTTCGGCGATCAAATCACCGCAAAAATCGATCCCCAAACCCTGATGCCAGCAGTGGGCCAGGGGGCTTTGTGCATCGAGGCCCGCAAAAAGGATTCTGAAACAGCCCATCTGCTGTCAGCCATTCATCATCCGGACACCGCATGCACCGTGCTGGCAGAGCGCGCTTTTTTAAAGCGCCTCCAGGGCGGATGCCAGGTGCCAATTGCCGCATATGCGCAGAAACAGGGCCGGGAACTGACAATCAACGCCATGGTGGCGGAAATCGACGGTTCGGTGATGTACCGCGAGCAGATGCAGGGTCCGGCCGATGATCCGGAAAAACTGGGAACCGCCGTGGCCGGGCGCCTGATTGAGCGCGGCGCCGGCGCTATCGTCCAACGGCTCATAGAGGAGGCCCGGCAAACATGACCGGCAAGGTTTATCTGATCGGCGCCGGCCCGGGAGATCCGGGCCTGATCACCCGCAAGGGAATCGACTGCATTGCCGCAGCCGACGTGGTGGTATACGATTACCTGGCCTCTGCCGAACTGCTCAAATACGCCCGCACTGACGCGGAGTTGATCTACGTGGGCAAAAAGGGCGGAGATCATACCCTGGGCCAGGAGGGCATCAACGCCCTGCTGGTAAAAAAAGCCGGGGCCGGTAGCGTAGTTGCAAGGCTCAAGGGCGGAGATCCGTTTATTTTCGGCCGGGGAGGCGAGGAGATCGAGGAGCTTGTTGGGGCCGGACTGGCATTCGAGGTGGTGCCCGGGGTGACATCCGCGGTGGCCGCGCCCGCCTATGCGGGCATTCCGCTCACTCACAGACAGTTTGCCTCGTGCGTGACCTTTATCACCGGCCACGAAGACCCGGACAAGACCGAGTCCATGCTCAACTGGCAGGCCCTGGCAGACACCGGCGGCACCCTGGTGTTTTTCATGGGGGTCAAAAACCTGCCCAATATCGTGGAAAAACTCCGGCAGTCCGGCAAAGACCCCAACACCCCGGCAGCCCTGGTGCGATGGGGCACCACCGCTGACCAGCAGACGGTTTCCGGAACCCTGGAGACCATCTGCGACAAGGTGGCCGCAGCCGGGCTCAAAGCACCATGTATCATCGTGATCGGGGACGTGGTCAGCCTGCGCGAAAAAATGCAGTGGTTTGAAAACAGGCCCCTGTTTGGCCGGCGAATCGTGGTGACCCGGGCCAGAAAGCAGGCCAGCGACCTTGTGGAAAAGCTTTCCGGGATGGGGGCGGCCTGTATGGAAATGCCGGTGATTGAAATCGAGCCGGCAAAGGATCTGTCGGCCCTGGATGCGGCCATTGAAAAGATTGCCGAATACCACTGGCTGGTGTTTACCAGTGTCAACGGAGTGGACGCATTTTTCAAGCGCCTGCACGCCCTGGGATATGACACCCGGGTGCTGGGCCGCATCCGGACTGCAGCCATCGGGCCGGCCACGGCAAAGCGCATGCATGAAAACGGGTTAACCGCGGATATCATACCCGAAAGCTACCGGGCCGAATCCGTGGTCAGCGCCTTTGCCGGCCAGGATGTCTCCGGCAAAAAAATTCTGCTGCCCCGGGCCGAAGGAGCCCGGCCGGTGCTGCCCCAGGAGCTTTCAAAAATGGGCGCCCGTGTGGATGAAATCCTTTCCTACCGCGCCGTACAGGGACAGGCCGAAGCCGGTGAACTGGCCGAAGCCCTGAAATCCGGCCAGGTGGATATGGTTACCTTTACCAGTTCCTCCACGGTGAAAAACTTCATGGCCCTTTTGCCGGAATCCGGGGCACAGCAGCTGCTTTCCAACACTGTCCTTGCCGCAATCGGCCCGATTACCGCGGAAACGGCTGCTGAAATGGGCCTTGAGGTGGCCGTGGTTGCAGATGAATACACCATTGACGGCCTGTGCAAAGCCATTTTGGCCTATTACCAAAAAAAAGCGGCGGTCTGAAAAAAAGACCGCCGCTCTATCCCGAAATTTGAGGAATGCCGGCAGTAAAAGCCGGCATTTGCCGTTTTATTCAATTGCATCAAACCGGCAGGCGTCATAGCAGGCCATGCACTGAATGCACTTTTCCTTGTCAATGACGGCCGGCTGCTTTTTCTCCCACTGCACCGCGCCGGTGGGGCAGGCCTTAAAGCAAAGCCCGCACTTCTTGCACTTGTCGGTGTCCACGGTGAACTGCAGAAACGCCACACACCGCTTGGCCGGACACCGCTTTTCATAGACATGGGCGTAATATTCGTCCCGGAAATAGGTCAGGGTGGAGAGCACCGGGTTGGGCGCGGTCTGTCCCAGACCGCACAATGAGGAACTTTTGATCACCTCGGAGAGCTCCTCCAGGGTTTCGATATCCCCGGGCTCACCCCGGCCCTCGGAAATCTTTTCCAGGATCTCCAGGATCCGGCGGGTGCCCTCCCGGCAGGGGGTGCATTTGCCGCAGGACTCCTCCTGGATGAAATCCATGAAAAACCTGGCCATGTCCACCATGCAGGTTTTTTCATCCATGACGATTACGCCGCCGGAGCCCATAATGGCGCCGACCTTGGCGATTTCCTCGTAATCCACCGGCGTGTCGAGGTATTTTTCCGGAATGCATCCGCCCGAGGGACCGCCGAGCTGCACGGCCTTGAACTTGCGCTTGTTGGGAATGCCGCCGCCGATATCAAAGATCATTTTGCGCAAGGATATGCCCATGGGCACTTCCACCAGGCCGATATTGTTGATATCGCCGGAAATGGCAAACACCTTGGTTCCCTTGCTGCTCTCTGTGCCCACACTGGCATACCACTGGCCGCCGTTTAAAATGATCTGACCGACATTGGCCAGGGTTTCCACGTTGTTTAAAACCGTGGGCTTGTCCCAGAGCCCCTTGTTGGCGGGAAACGGGGGCCGGGGACGCGGCATGCCCCGCCTGCCTTCGATGGATCGCATCAGGGCGGTTTCCTCACCGCACACAAATGCGCCAGCGCCCTGGTAAATATCCACGTCAAAACCAAATCCGCTGCCCAGGATATCCTCGCCCAGCAGACCGTAGTCCCGGGCCTTTTCAATGGCCAGGCTCAGGCGCCGGATGGCCAGGGGATATTCCGTGCGGCAGTAGATATAACCCTGGGTGGCGTTGATGGCTTTTGCGGCAATGACCATGCCCTCGAGCACTGCATGGGGATCTGCCTCCAGGATGCTGCGGTCCATAAACGCGCCCGGATCGCCCTCGTCAGCGTTGCACAAAACATACTTGACATCGCTTTGGGCCTGTGCCGCAAACCCCCATTTGACACCCGCAGGGAAACCCGCTCCCCCGCGGCCGCGCAGGCCGGAGCCCTTGATCTCCTCGATGATTTCTTCGCTGCTCATCTCGGTCAAAGCCTTTGCCATGCCGAAATAGCCGTCTCTGGCAATGTATTCATCAATGCTTTCCGGGTCGATCAGGCCCTTGTTGCGCATGGCCCAGATCATCTGGTGAGCGAAAAAGGGAATTTCGTCCATGTGGGCAATGGTCTTTTTGGATACAGGATCCCGGAACATGAGCCGCTGGACCGGACGGCCCTTTAAAAAATGCGACTCCACGAGTTCGGCAGCGTCTTTGGCCCTGAGCTGCTGATAAAAAATACCCTCCGGCTGCACCAGCATCACCGGGCCCAGGGCACAAAACCCGTTGCACCCGGTCTCAATTACCCGGACTTCCTTTTCAAGTCCCTGGTTTTTCAACTCCGCATCCAGCGCTTCATGAAAACTTTTGCTGCCGCTGGCATGGCAGCCGGTGCCGCCGCAAAGCATCAAATGAAGTCTCGCCTGCTCCATGATGATCTCCCGAAAATATTCAAATCCGTGTCATTGTATAAAAATCAGATCAAAAAGGCATTCATCGCCTGATCTGCGACCCGAGAGCTATTCGTATTTTTCCAGTATTTCCGATACCTGGTCTGCGGAAATGCTGCCGTAGGTATCCTGGTCCACGACCACAACCGGCGCCAGCCCGCATGCCCCCAGACAGCGCACTGCTTCCAGGGAAAAGCGCCGGTCTTCGGTGGTGCCGCCGACTTCCAGGTCGAACTTTTTGCTGATCCGGCCCATGACCTCCTTGATGCCCTTGACATAGCAGGCTGTTCCCAGGCAGGCCCGGATCCTGTGCCGGCCCTTGGGGGTCAGGGAAAACAGGGAGTAAAACGTGGCCACCCCGTATACATCACTGGGGGGGATATTGAGCCCGGCGCTGATGTAATCGATAACCTCCACAGGCAGATAGCCTACCACGTCCTGGCTCATGCGCAAAACCGGAATCACCGCGCCCGGGGCGTTTTTCTGGGATTCAATGATATCATCGATTTCCCGGATCATTTCAGGTGTGACATCCGGGTGCTGCAGCTTCTCTGTTGCCGCCATTTTTGCCTCCACAGCCGATTGAATTCAATGCGGTTCACAAATAAAGTAATTACTCTTCCATAACCCGAATCAAATGTCAATGCACGAAAGCGCAACAGGCGCCCCTTTTGGACCAGCGCCCACTGCCTGTCGTTTTTTGTTCTTGCGCCAATTTTGGATGATCACTATATTATTGGATTGAGCATACGAAACAATTAAAACCTCTGCTGCTATCCATTCCCTGATTTCTGTTTTCAGCTTGTCATTTCACCATGAAAGGAAGGTTATTGTCATGGAAACCGATAAAAATCCGATCAATCGTCTTGCAGGGGCACTTTCCGTACAGTTTTCAGAACCGGATTGCCAGATGATGGCCGTTTTAATTGATGCCGCGCTGGAATCGGAAAATGTTTACACCGAGCAGATTCCCCTGTCTGACGAGGAAAAGCACGATTACCTGCTCATGGCTTTTGAGGAGCGGATTCTGATTCCGGTCCGGGGCCGGCAGACCGGGGCCTGGGAGGACCGGGTCCTGCGGTTTGCAGTGGGCGAAATGTTTTTCATGCCCCATGTGGCGCGTATTTTATTTGAGAACGCCTGCCAAACCGGCACCCTTGATTCAGAATCCGCGGTGCGCCAGGTGCTTTCACACCATCCGGCCCGATTCATTGACCATTCCGTGATTTTTCTCAAGCAGATCCGGCCCCACACCAAATCCTGCATGGCCGAAGGCGGCCTCATGACGGCTGTGGCCCAGGGCGCCGGAATTGAAACAGACGTCCATGATATTGTTGACAATTGCGTAATGGCCGGTATCATGAACCCATGCACCCGGGGCTCAACCCTGCAGGGACTGGCCTGGTATGAATTTCATCCCTGCCTGTACTGGGATGGGAAATTTCAATAATAACAATTTAATACAAAGGAGAAGGACAAGATGGGCAAAGGAGACCAAAGATCCAAAAAGGGGAAAATCTGGCGGGGCACCTTCGGCAAATCCCGCTCCCGGAAAAACAACTCCCAGCGGGAACACGACAAGAAATAACCCCCCGGCGTACCGGCCGGGATTTATCCCGGCCGGTGCACTGATGGAAAACGGCCGGCATCCGTGTGGGGCAGAAACTTGGCTGCGGAAAACCGGTTCATGAAGTCCTGGTTGACATTTAACTCCAGGTAGGTCATCCGGTCCCTGAGCGATTCAATGGCGGCCACGGCATTGCGGGACTGGAGCAGGCGCACGGCGCCTTCCAGTGAACTGTTGCCCAGGGAACAATAAGTGGACTCCTGCAGATCCGGGATCATGCCGATGGAAATGGCCGAGCGGGGACGGATAAAAGATCCAAAGGTGCCGGCCACATAAAAGGCCTCAATGTCTTGAAAGGAAATGCCCACATAGCCGATGATGGTTTCCAGGATGGTATACATGGCCGCCTTAGACCGGATCAGGCTGTCAATGTCAGCCTGACTGATGGTTAAATCCCCGCCGGTGGCAGACTGATCTGAAAACGCCACCACCAGATGACGCATGTCGTCGTGCTCCTTTAATCGGCTGCCGCAGGCTTCCGGCACCAGGCGGCCCCGGATATCGAGCATCCCGGAAATAAACAGCTGGGCTGCCAGATCAATCATGCCCGAGCCGCAGATTCCTTTGGGCGGCTTTTCCTCAATGGTATGAATTTCAAACTCCCGGGTTTCCGGGTCAATGCGGACGTTGTCAATGACCCCCGGACCTGCGGTCATGCCGATTTCAGACACGCCCCCTTCAAGGGCCGGGCCGGCGGCACCGGCGCACACCACCAACCAGTCGCGATTTCCCAGAAGCACTTCGGCATTTGTGCCCACATCCACGAGCATGGCCACCTGCTCGTTTTCATGAAATCCTGCGTAATAGGCACCGGATACCAGGTCGCCGCCGAAATAGGATCCCACGTTTGGAAAAACAAACACTGCTGCCGCGTCATTGAGTCTCAAGCCCAGTTCGGAGGCCCGCATCACGTCCGGGGCATTGACCGCCGGAATATAGGGCTCCCGGATGATTCCGCCGGCCGGCATGCCCATAAACAGGTGGGCCATGCTGGTGTTGCCGGACACAGCAATTAAAAAAACCTGCCCCGGGTCAATGCCGGCGCTTTGACACAGATCGACGGCCGCGGCATTGATGCCGTCTATGATCAGGCTGTGCAGCCGGCCGAGCCCCCCGGGCTGATCCGCGTGATGAATCCGGGTGAGGATATCAGGGCCGATTTCGACCTGGGGATTGTCAAAGGCGGTCTGGCCGAGATTTTCACCCGTCTGCAGATCCACTATCCGAAGCACCACCCGGGTGGTGCCCAGGTCCACGGCCAGGCCGGCGACAGCTGAATCCGACTCCGGGTCCAATACATCAATGAGCTGCCATCTGCCGGCCGTTCCAAAAACCACGCATCTGCAGGCATACTGCCATGAGCGAAGTTTCTCAGGCAGCTTTCGGCCCAGTTTTAGATTGATGGCCACCTCCCCGGTCCCGATTTTTACGGCCAGGGCCTTTTTCAGGCGGTCGGCATCCGCGGTGTTATCTTCAAGGGACGGCGGCGGCATGTGCACATCCACCACCCACCCGTTTGTTACGGTTGTCATATGAAAACG
>JAGTVF010000204.1 GCA_018224315.1 Desulfobacterales bacterium
GCCGTCATTGATGGAAGCCATGTTGGTGTGCCGTATGCCGGAGCCGTCAACCACGATAATCAGCCCGGAGCCCACGGTTTCCTGGATGTTTCCCTCCCGTATAAGCAAACCGGTGTCCTCTCCCAGCCCGATGCCCAGGGCGGCCGGATTGCTGGCAACGGCCTGGAACAGACGGCCGATGCGTCCGCGTTTGACAAAATGGGTGTCAATAATGATGTTTTGAATAAATCCGAAACCATGGCTGAGTTTGACCTCTCCTTTTTGCAGGGCTTCATGGCTGCTTCCCTCGTAGATCATGGTATCAGACATGACCATGGCCCCGGCACTGGTACCGGCGATGACAACGGGTTCATGGACATAGCGGTGATAAAGAACATCCAGAACCTCGGTGCCCCCGAAAATCGTGGTCAGCCGAAGCTGGTTGCCGCCGGTAAACATGAAACCCTCGGCTTTTCTGACCCGGTCAATGAAATCCTTTTTCCGGGCATCCTCCCGGTTTCTGATGTCAAGGACCCCCACATTTTTATACCCCAGGTCCCGGAAGGTCTGGACATAGCTTTCACTGGCTTTTTGGGGGATTTCCGAAGCGGTGGGGATGATTTCAATCCGGTGGGTATCCCCCTTCAGGGCTTCACAAAACCGGGTGACAATGGCGGACTCAATATCGGGAAGTTTTCCGTTGGCCGTATCTGTTTTGGTGGCATCGTCTGATCCGTTTGCTCCATTGAGTTCAGAGGGCAGGTACAGATCCCCCCCGATGATGATCAGAACGCCTTTTATTTTTTGCATGAGCGGGTGTTTATCTCCTGTTTTGGGCCGGATTGTGGCGGCAGGCAAGCCTTGATCTTGAAACTTTTACGGCACCATCTAAAATCAGATTTTTTTACGAGAACATTAAATTTTATTTATTTTTTTGTATCCTTATAATAATCTTTCCTGTGGTACATAGCAAGCCGGTAATTACGCCGGAAGGGTGTTATTTTTCCA
The DNA here is from genome assembly GCA_018224315.1 of Desulfobacterales bacterium. Taxonomy (GTDB): domain Bacteria; phylum Desulfobacterota; class Desulfobacteria; order Desulfobacterales; family Desulfosalsimonadaceae; genus Desulfosalsimonas. Next base: position 988 of record JAGTVF010000204.1, read on the forward strand.
GCTTTTCCGAAATGTTTACTTTTGTCAAAACAGTGCGAACGGATCAAAGGGAAACCTGCTTTTATGAAAATTTTAGAAACAAGGGTCCTCAGGGGGCCCAACTACTGGTCCAACCGGCGGCATCACCTGATTGTCATGCGCATCGACCTCGAGGAAATGGAATACCAGCCCTCCAGTACCATCCCCGAATTTCCGCAGCGGCTGGAAAAACTCATTCCTTCCCTGTATGAACACAGATGCTCCAGGGGATATGAAGGCGGATTTCTGGAAAGACTGGCAGCGGGCACCTGGATGGGCCATGTCATGGAGCACGTGGCCCTGGAAATACAGGTTCTGGCGGGCATGGCCTGCGGGTTCGGCCGCACCCAGACAGAAGACCAGGAAGGGATTTACAATGTGGTGTTTGCCTATGAGGAGGAGCGGGCGGGTTTGTATGCCGCCCGGGCTGCCTTTGACATTGTTCATGCGATGATTACCGGTGAATCCTATGATATTGACAAAGATATTCAGCAATTAAGACAGATCCGGGAAGAAGAGCGCTTCGGCCCGAGCACCGCCTCCATCATTGATGAGGCCGAAAGGCGAAATATTCCGGTTCTGCGGTTAAACAATTATTCCCTGGTGCAGCTGGGCTGGGGGGTGTATCAGCAGAGAATTCAGGCCACGGTGACAGGGAAAACCAGCAGTATCGGTCTGGAGATCGCCTTTGACAAGGAAGAAACAAAAAATATGCTCCACAGCAATGCATGCCCGGTGCCCATGGGGTATGTGGCCCAATCCCGTGCGGAGATGGAAGAGGCCGTGTCGGCCATTGGATTTCCCGTGGTGATCAAGCCCGTGGACAGCCATCACGGCAAGGGGGCCACCATTAACATCTGCACATCCGATGATGCCAAAGTTGCCTTTGAAGCCGCCGGAAATCATTCAGACCGGGTCATTGTTGAAAAATACATCCATGGCCACGATTACCGGCTGCTGGTGATCAATCACCAGGTGGTCGCTGCAGCCCGGCGGATACCCGCCCATGTGGTCGGCGATGGCCGCCACAGCATCCGGGAATTGATCAAAACGGTCAACCAGGATCCACGGCGGGGGTTCGGGCATGAAAAAATGCTGACTGAGATCACAGTGGATGATATGACCCTGCGGCTTCTGGAGCAGGCCGGCATGACCCCGGAAACCGTGCTGCCGCAGGGGGAGGTGTTTTATCTCAAGACTACAGCCAACCTCTCCACCGGCGGGGTGTCCGAGGACGTCACGGATACCGTGCATTCCTATAACGTGTTTATGGCCGAACGGGTTTCCAGAATTATCGGTTTGGATGTTTGCGGCATTGATATCATTGCTCCGGGGCTTTCCGAGCCCATCAGCGAAAATCAGGGCGCCATTATCGAGGTCAACGGTGCCCCGGGTTTTCGCATGCACCTGTCACCCACCCGGGGAACGCCAAGAAACGTGGCCGAACCGGTGATCGACATGCTTTTTCCCCGGACCCAGCCGGCCCGGATTCCCATTGTTGCCGTGACCGGTACCAACGGAAAGACAACCACCGTGCGCCTGATTGCCCATATCATGCAGATGAACGGCCGGAAGGCGGGCTGTACCACCACCGATGGCATCTATATTCAAAATCGCCTGTTGTATAAAGGCGACTGTTCCGGACCGGAAAGCGCGCGGTTTGTCCTGCGCGATCCCACGGTGGATTATGCGGTTTTTGAGACGGCCAGGGGCGGGATCCTGCGTTCCGGGCTCGGCTATGATTTGGGAAATGTCGGGGTGGTCACCAATGTGGCCTCGGATCATCTGGGCATCAGCGGCATTCACTCCCTGGAACAATTGACCCGCCTGAAGTCCATTGTTGTGGAAAACATACACCCGGATGGTTTTGCGGTTTTGAACGCCGATGATGATTACGTGTTTTCCATGCTGGAAAACCTTTCCTGCAATGCGGCCCTTTTCAGCATGAATGCCGACAATCCCCGCATACACACACATTGCGCCGCAGGCGGGCTTGCTGCCGTGTATGCGGGCGGAACCATTTTTCTGCGCAAGGGGGACTGGGAGATTCCCGTGGACAAGGCAATCAATATCCCGCTGACCTATTCGGGCAAAGCTGTCTTTCAGGTCCAGAATGTTTTGGCCGCATGTCTGACCGCCTATGTTGAAGGCGTCAAGATCGAGGATCTGCAGATCGGACTGCAGACGTTTTTTCCATCACCGGCGCAGCTGCCCGGGCGGATGAACATTTTTGAGCTCGACCGGTTTAAAGTGCTGATTGATTATGCCCATAATCCCGCCAGTATGGAAGCCATCGGCCGGTTTGTCCGGACAATGGGCGCCTGCCGGAGCGTGGGGATCATTGCCGGCACCGGCGACAGGCGCGACGAGGATTTGCGGGAATACGGCCGGGTTGCGGCCCGGTACTTTGATCAGGTCATTGTCTGGGAAGATCAGGACTATGCCCGGGGCCGCGACAGCCGTGAAATCATGGACCTGGTGCTCGAAGGAGCCCGGAGCCGTTCCGGGAAAATGGATGTCCGGGTTATTCTCAGCGAGGACGATGCAGTGGATCATGCACTTTCCGGGGCGGCAGCCGGGTCGATCATATGCATTTTCACAGGGCGGATCGAGGTCATGACAGCCAGGATCAGGGAATTAAAGGAACAGGAAATCAAATGGCATAGGGCATAAAAATGTTTTGCGTGGATATGCATGCGCACCGTGTTTGACCGGAAGCCGGAGACCCTTTCGGAACTGGTTACCGCCCTGAAAAACAAAAAATGCCGGCCCCGAAGCAATTCTCAAAACAGGGCCGGCAATCAAAGCGGTTGTGCCGGATAACGGTTGTATTCAACACCCCGCTGCCTTCCGAAATCCGGATGGCAGCGGGGTGTTTTTTTTTATTAGTACCGGTAGTGATCCGGTTTATACGGGCCTTCCTTGGGTACGCCAAGGTACTCGGCCTGCTCGTCGGTCAGGCTGGTGAGCTTGATGGCCAGGCGGGACAGGTGCAGACGCGCCACCTCCTCGTCCAGATCCTTGGGCAGGGTGTAGACCTGCTTTTCCAGGTCTTCTGCGGCCAGTTTGAGCTGTGCCAGGGTCTGGTTGGTGAAGCTGTTGCTCATCACAAAGCTGGGATGGCCTGTTGCGCATCCCAGATTGACCAGCCGGCCTTCGGCCAGCAGGATGATGGAGCGGCCCGAGTTTAAGTGCCACTGGTCCACCTGGGGCTTGATGTTGGTTTTCTGGCAGTTTTTCTCCAGGTAGCTCACCTCGATTTCATGGTCAAAATGGCCGATGTTGCAGACAATGGCCTCGTTTCTCATCTGTTCCATGTGCTGGCCGGTAATCACGTCGCAGCAGCCCGAGGCGGTCACAAAGATGTCGCCCAGGGGGGCCATGTCTTCCATGGTGGATACCTCGTAGCCTTCCATGGCCGCCTGAAGGGCGCAGATGGGGTCGATTTCCGTGACCACCACCCGGGCGCCGAAACCGCGCATGGACTGGGCGCATCCCTTGCCCACATCACCGTAGCCCGCGATAATCACCAGCTTTCCGGCCACCATGGTGTCGGTGGCGCGCTTAATGCCGTCAGCCAGGGAATCCCGGCAGCCGTAGATGTTGTCGAACTTGGATTTGGTTACCGAGTCGTTGACGTTTACGGCCGGAAACAGCAGTTCGCCCTTTTTGGCCAGCTGATAGAGTCGGTTGACACCCGTGGTGGTTTCCTCGGAAACCCCCCGGATCTTTTCTGCGACCTTGTGCCACTGCCTGGGATCGCGCTCATAAGACGCCTTGATCCGGTTGATGATGCACTGGTATTCGTAGATGTCATATTCCTTGTCCAGCATCTCCGGGTTGTCCTCGGCCTTGACACCTTCGTGGATCATCAGGGTGGCATCGCCGCCGTCATCCACGATCATGTCCGGGCCGGAGCCGTCGGGCCAGGTCAGGGCCTGCTCGGTGCACCACCAGTAGTCTTCCAGGGATTCGCCCTTCCAGGCAAACACCGCGGCTGATCCGGACTTGGCAATGGCTGCGGCCGCATGGTCCTGGGTGGAAAAAATATTGCAGGAGGCCCAGCGGATGTCTGCGCCCAGCTGCTTTAAGGTCTCGATGAGCATGGCCGTCTGGATGGTCATGTGCAGGCTGCCGGTGATTTTAAAGCCCTTGAGCGGCTTGTCCGGGCCGTATTTTTCGCGCACGGCCATCAGACCGGGCATTTCGTTTTCCGAAAGCTCCATTTCCTTGAATCCGTCGGGCGCCAGGGAAATATCGGCCACCTTGTGGGGCAGGGAAAGATCGCGTTCCGGGACAATGGTTTTTTTCTTGTCATTGTTTTGCATCAGCATGTGGGTTTTTCCTTTCGTTGGTGTTATTTGTTCATTTTGTTTTTGTTTTATACAAAGCGGTTATGCACTCAACACAGCCTGAAAAATATTGAGTGAAAGCCCTTTTGAAAGATTATAGGGCCGGACCTGCTGCAGGGCAAATCCGTTTTTTTCAAGCCATGTTTCAATGGACTTGCGGGCAAACCCCAGCCACTTGGCCCCGTAGACGCTTTTGAGCGAAAGCTGCTGGTGGCGTTCAAATTCGGCCAGAATCAATTCTCCGCCCGGCCTCAGGATCCGGGCCACCTCGCCAAAGGCGGCGGCCGGATCGGCCAGATACTGCAGCACCAGGGAAATGACCGCAAGATCGGCTTCATTGTCGCCCAGGGGCAGATGCTCGATTTCCCCCAGCCGGATGTCCACCTTTGTTCCGTTGGCATCGGAAAACCGTTTTCTGGCCTCTTCAAGCATCCGCGGCGAGGAATCCACCCCGATGATCCGGCCGGCATGGGCTTTCATGGCCTCAAGGAGTTCTCCGGTGCCGCAGCCCAGATCCACGCCGGTTTCATGGGCGTTGGTATTTTCGAAAATGGCCCGATTGATATCAAAGGTGCCTATAATTTCGCGTTTTAACAGATCCCAGCTTCCGGCGATATGATCGAAAAACCGCAGGGTTCCGGCAGAGCGGGCTTCAATGGTTTGTTCGGCCCGTTTTAAATCCGCGCCGAGCTTGGGGTCTTGTTCAAACAGGTAGCGCACGGCTTCGATAAAATCCCTGCCCTGCCCGGAACCGGCGATGGAGTAAATGCCCCAGACGCCTTCTTTCAGGCATTTGGCCATCCCGGCATCCGCCAGGATTTTCAGATGCCTTGAAATTCTGGACTGTCCCATTTCCAGCACGGTGACGATTTCGCCCACCTTTAATTCATGGTGCAGCAAAATATTGACCAGCCGGATCCGGGTTTCGTCTGAAAGGGCTTTAAAGTATATTGTGTTATCCATATGTTTAAATCAATTTATCTTGATATTTAAATCTAAGTATACTGAATTTTTTATTTCTGTCAAGGAAAAATTTTGGATGGTTTTGAACCAGTGGCAAAAAAGCCCGGGATATTTCCCGGGCTTTTTTGCATGAGACGCTCCGGCGCATTGTACCCGGGGCGGGTTTGTGATATATGTTCTTTCTTCTGGCAAGAGCGATGTTGAGGAATATATTTTCTGGGCAGATGACAAAAAACAGATATTGTTGCGTCCCCGGGCCGGTTTTGTCCATTTCAGAAACATCAGGAGGAAACAGCACATGGTTGCCATTACAGAAGCCGTATCACTGGAAAAAGACGGGGAAATCGGGATGCTTTGGATCGACAATCCCCCGGTCAACGCCCTGGGCCATCTGGTGCGCAAGGGGCTGGCAGACGGAATGGAGCAGGCGGAAAAAGACGATGAGATCCGGGCTGTGGTGGTGATCTGCAAGGGGCGCACCTTTTGTGCCGGCGCAGATATCCGCGAATTCGGCAAGCCCCCAAAGGCCCCCCATCTGCCGGACGTGTTAAACCGTTTTGACCAGTGCCAAAAACCCATCATTGCCGCCATTCACGGCACGGCCTTTGGCGGGGGGCTGGAAACCGCATTGAGTTCGCATTTCAGGGTGGCCGTGGCTTCTGCCCGGTTCGGTCTTCCCGAGGTCAAGCTCGGCCTGCTTCCCGGGGCCGGCGGCACCCAGCGCATGCCCCGGTTGATCGGCCCGGAAAAGGCCCTTGCCATGATTACCTCGGGCAATCCCATCGGTGCTGACAAAGCCCTTGAAGACGGACTGATCGATGAAATCATAGACGGGGATCTGGTCGAAGGCGCAGTGGGGTTTGCAAAGCAGGTGCTTTCTGAAAACCGCCCCATGGTGCGGGTCCGGGATTTGAGCGAAAAGATTGCCCGGGCTGACGCCCAAATCTTTGATGATTTCCGGAAGCAGCTGGCCAGGTGCGCCCGGGGCTTTGAGGCCCCCCAGGCCTGCGTGGATACCGTGGAAGCCGCTGTTGCCAAATCCTTTGAAGACGGGCTGACCTATGAACGCAAGCGCTTTGAGGAATTGATGAACGGATCGCAGTCCGCGGCCCAGCGTTACTATTTTTTTGCCGAGCGCCAGGTGGCCAGGATCCCGGATGTGACCAAAGACACCGTCACCATGGATATTCAAAAAGTCGGGATCATCGGCGCCGGCACTATGGGCGGCGGCATTGCCATGAATTTTGCCAATGCCGGCATTCCGGTCACCCTGGTGGAGGCAAAGCAGGAGTTTTTGGACCGGGGCCTGGGCGTGATCCGGAAAAATTACGATATCAGTGCTTCCAGGGGAAAGATCTCTTCTGACGACGTGGACAAGCGCATGGAACTTATCAGCGGCACCATCCGAATGGAGGATCTGGCTGACGTAGATCTGGTGATCGAGGCGGTTTATGAGAACATAAACCTGAAAAAGGAGATTTTTTCCAGGCTCGACAACATCTGCAAAGACGGCGCCATTCTGGCCACCAACACCTCGTATCTGGATGTCAATGAGATCGCCGCCCAGACCGCCCGGCCGGAGTCCGTGCTGGGCCTGCACTTTTTCAGCCCGGCCAACGTGATGCGCCTGCTTGAAATCGTGCGTGCGGAAAAAACTTCCATTCCGGTGCTGGCCACAGCCATGGCCATTGCCAAAAAGATCAAAAAGATCGCCGTGGTGGTGGGGGTGTGCTACGGATTTGCCGGAAACCGGATGTTTGCCCAGCGAAAACGCGAAAGCGAAAAACTTATCCTGGAAGGCGCACTGCCCGCCCAGGTGGACCGGGTGATCTATGATTTCGGCTTTCCCATGGGTCCCTTTGCCCTGGCCGATCTCATCGGCATTGACCTGGGATGGGACAAGGACAATTCCAACAGCCGCACCATGCAGGAAATGCTCTGTGAGCAGGGCCGGTTCGGCCAGAAAAACGGCAAGGGCTATTACAATTACGCGGAAGGCAGCCGGGCGCCAGGGCCCGCGCCGGAAATCGATGATCTCATCGTGGCATTTTCCCAAAAAAAGGGCTATATTCGCAGGGAGATCTCAGATGAGGAGATTTTGCAGCGCTGCATTTATCCCATTATCAACGAGGGCGCCAAAATCCTGGAGGAAAAAATCGCCGTGCGGCCGTCGGATCTGGACGTGATCTGGGTCAACGGCTACGGCTGGCCGGTCTACCGGGGCGGTCCCATGTTTTATGCCGACCTGGTGGGCTTAGACAAGGTTCTTGATGTGTTAAAGAAGTTCCAGGCAGAGCACGGCGATGACTTCAAACCCGCACCCCTGCTGGAGCAGCTGGTCAGTGAGGGCAAAAACTTCGGTTCCCTAAACGCTTAAGAAAAGCACCGGCCTTTGCCCAAAGACGTCGGTTTCCGGGCAGGGCCGGGCTTATGGCGGCCATGGGCAAATCCCGTGATTTCATTGCCGGCGCAATACAAGGGGGATGATCATGTTTGAACACCTCGACCCGGTTTTTCTGGCACGCGTGCAGTTTGCCTTTACCGTGTCCTTTCATATTCTTTTTCCAAGCTTTACCATCGGGCTGGCCAGCTGGCTGGCGGTGCTGGAATGGCGGTGGCTCCGGACCGGAAAGCAGGTTTATGCGGACGTCTATAAGATGTGGGTCAAGATCTTTGCCGTGACATTTGGCATGGGCGTGGTTTCCGGGGTGGTGCTTTCCTTTCAGTTCGGCACCAACTGGTCCATCTTCTCGGATGCGGGCGGAAACGTCATCGGACCGCTTCTGGGCTATGAGGTGCTCACCGCCTTTTTTCTGGAAGCCTCTTTTCTGGGAATCATGCTGTTTGGCTGGAACCGGGTCAGCCCGAGGCTGCATTTTGCCGCCACCGTGATCGTGGCCGCCGGGACCCTGGTTTCGGCCTTTTGGATTTTGTCGGCCAACTCCTGGATGCAGACGCCCGCCGGATTCCGGGTGGGGGAACACGGATTGCTTTATCCCACCGACTGGCTGGAGGTGATTTTCAACCCGTCCTTTCCCTACCGGTTGGTCCACATGGTCACGGCCGCCTATCTGACCACCGCCTTTACCGTGGCCGGGATCGGGGCGTTTTATTTGTGGAAAAAGCGGCATCTGGCCCAGGCCCGGGTGATGTTGGGCATGGCCATGATCATGGCGATTTTTGTGGCACCATTGCAGCTGCTTTTTGGAGATATGCACGGTCTAAATACCTTTGAGCATCAGCCGGCCAAGGTCGCAGCCATGGAAGGACTTTGGGAGACCACCCGGGGAGCGCCCCTGGTGCTGTTTGGCTGGCCGGACCAGGAGGCGGAAACCACCCGGTATGCCGTGGAAGTCCCCAAGCTTTCCAGTTTGATCCTGACCCACAGTCTGGACGGCGAGGTCCGGGGGCTAAAGGACTGGCCGGCAAACGAGCGGCCGCCGGCCGCGGTGGTGTTCTGGAGCTTTCGCATCATGGTGGGTTTGGGTCTGCTCATGATTGCCACCGGGCTGGCCGCCATTGTCCTTTATTTCCGGAAACGCCTGTTTGAGGCCAGGTGGTTTCAGTACTGGTGCATGGCGCTGACGCCCGCAGGCTTTGTGGCGGTTCTGGCCGGGTGGTTTGTCACCGAGGTGGGCCGCCAGCCCTGGATTGTGCAGGGGGTGCTTCGTACCGCCGATGCGGTATCACCGGTAATAGCCCAGTCCGTGGCCCTTTCCCTGGCCGCCTTTATTGTGGTTTATCTGTTTGTATTCGGTGCGGGCACCTATTATATCCTGCATTTGATCAACAAGGGGCCCGGGGACGGCGAAGGTGTCTACGGTGCCCACGGCATGGATCAACCGCCCCTTGTCACGGATGTGGCAGGAAAAAAAGGAGGCCGTCATGTTCAGTCTTGAAGGTTTTCTGGATCTGGCCCTGATCTGGTATGTCCTGATTGCCACTGCTGTTTTTCTCTATGTTCTGCTCGATGGTTTTGATCTCGGGGTGGGGATTTTGTTTCCGTTTGCGCCCACAGATGAGTGCCGGGATGCCATGATGAATTCAGTGGCCCCGTTCTGGGACGGCAATGAAACCTGGCTCGTGCTGGGCGGCGGCGGAATGCTGGCCGCCTTTCCCCTGGCCTATGCGGTGCTCATGCCGGCTTTCTACATCCCGGTGATCGTCATGCTTCTGGGCCTGATATTCAGGGGCGTGGCATTTGAGTTCCGGTTCAAGGCAAGGCAAAACACCCGCTGGATCTGGGATTATTCCTTTCATTTTGGTTCCCTTGCCGCAGCCTTCATGCAGGGGGTGATCATCGGGGCCTTTGTGCAGGGCGTTGAGGTCTCGGGACGCAGCTATGCCGGCGGCGCATTTGACTGGTTAAACGCCTACAGCCTCATGACCGGGGTGGCGGTTATTTTCGGCTATGCCCTGCTGGGCGCCACCTGGCTGGTGATGAAAACCGAGGATCTCACCCAGCAATGGGCCGGAAAAACCGCTTCCTATACCCTGATCTACCAGGCCTTGTTTCTGGCCGCGGTGAGCATCAGCATGCCGGCGATCAACGCCGATATCCGGCAGTTGTGGTTCAGCCTGCCCAATGTGGTTTTCCTTGCGCCCCTGCCCTGTGCCAGCGCTGTGTTGATTGTGCTGATCTGGCGGGGCCTGCGGGATGGAAAGGAAGTGGCCCCGTTTTTGATGAGCTTTGGCCTGTTTTTCACCGGGTATCTCGGCATTTCCATTAGCATGTGGCCCTATCTGGTACCCTTTGACATCACTTTTCGTCAGGCCGCGGCCGCACCCGGGTCCCAGTCTTTGCTGCTGGTGGGCACGGTTGTTCTCCTGCCGGTTATTCTGGCTTACATGGGCTATTGTTATTACATTTTCCGGGGCAAGGTCTCCGGGCAAAGCGGTTATTATTAAGGAAAATGCTGTTGGAGGATATGGACGGCCAGGCCGCCGGGCAATTGAAGGTGTTTGCGGATCTGCTTCCGGAACAATGGGAGCTTGTTGTGCCGCTGCTGACCCGAATCCGGGTCATTGAGGGCGAAATGTTGATTCGGCAGGGCAATCGGCCGGATTGCCTTTTTGTTGTCTTGAAAGGTCACTTTATGATCCACCGCAATGAGGGTCGCTGCATTACTGTCAATAAAAAGGGCAGTGTGCTGGGGTGGTTTTCGGCATTCAGCCCGGATCGATACACGGCAAACGTCACAGCGCTCACAGATGGATGGGTTCTGTCCGTGGATGCCGGGACCCTGCGCGATCAGATAGCCGCCGACCCCCGGCTCGAGGAGACTCTGCTGAAAAGAATTCGGGAAAACATTTCTGAACGGCATTCCATGGGAGCAGGGGGAGCAGCCAAATGACCGGTCTGGAAGCCATACAGCATTACAATGGGTTTGCCATGGCCGGGGTGGGTATCACCATTGTTTTCACAGCCCTGGTTGCCCTGTCGCTGATCATCTCCCAGCTCCATAAGGTTCTTCTGGCCTGGGAAAACCGCGCAGCATGGGCCGATGCGATGCGCCGTTGGAAAAGGGGTAATGGCAGGGGCACAACGGAAAAGGAGCTGCCTGACATCGAAGCCATCCGGGAGCCGGCCCGGCAGTTTCACCTGCTTATAGAGTTTACCGGAGAGCCGTTTTCCCTGCCCGTCTTAATCAAAAGAGCCGAATCCCGGGGTCTTGCCAGAGTCCATTTTACGGTCAGCCGTTTAATTGAATGCCACCTGATTGTCCCGGACGAGGATGGTTATTTCCGGTGGAATCATGAAGTCTACAACCGTTTTTCCGGCCGGAGGAAAAAATAGTCAATGGAAATGTTCCTTGATTTTTTTGCCAACACAGGATTTGCCCTTGTCGATTACCGCAACCTGATCATGATCGCCATCGGCGTGATTTTTATTTATCTGGGCATTGCCAAGCATTACGAACCCCTTCTGCTGGTTCCCATTGGATTTGGGATTCTGCTGGGCAATATTCCGGTATTCAAGGGGCTGGGCCTGAGTATTTATGAATCCAACAGCGTGCTCAATTATTTGTATTTCGGCGTCACCTCGGGGGTTTATCCCCCATTGATTTTTCTGGGCATCGGGGCCATGACCGATTTTTCCACCCTGCTGGCCAGGCCGGTGCTCATGCTTTTGGGTGCTGCGGCCCAGGCCGGGATTTTTTTGACGTTTCTGGGAGCCCTGGCTTTGGGTTTCGCCCCCAACGAGGCGGCCTCCATCGGGATTATCGGCGGGGCCGACGGGCCCACGGCCATTTTTCTCACGGCCAAGCTGGCCCCGGAACTCATCGGGCCCATTGCCGTGGCCGCTTATTCATACATGGCCCTGGTGCCCGTAATCCAGCCGCCGATCATGAAGCTGCTGACCACCCGCAAGGAGCGGCTCATCCGCATGGAGGAGCCCCGTCTGGTGTTTAAGCGGGAAAAGATCATTTTTCCCATTGTGGCCGTTCTTCTCTGCTGCTTTATTGCGCCGGCGGCATTGCCGCTGCTGGGATTGCTGTTTTTCGGCAATTTGCTCAAAGAAGCCATTGTCACAGAACGGCTGGCACAGGCGGCCCGTAGCGCGGTGATCGATACGGTCACCATTTTGCTGGGCGTGACCGTGGGCGCCAGTACCCAGGCAGACGTGTTTTTAACCGGTAAATCCATCGGCATCTTCGTGCTGGGAGCCCTGTCTTTCGGTGTGGCCACGGCTGCCGGGCTGCTGTTTGCAAAGCTGTTGAACCTGTTTTTGAAAACCCGGATCAATCCGCTTCTGGGGGCAGCCGGCGTTTCAGCCGTGCCCGATTCCGCCCGGGTGGTGCATATGGTCGGACAGGCCGAGGACCCGGGAAACTATCTGCTCATGCACGCCATGGCACCGAATGTGTCCGGGGTGATCGGTTCGGCCGTGGGCGCCGGGATTCTGTGGAGCTTTATGGTGTGATGGATCACAATGACGAAACAGGCACAAGCCGGCAGGCAATGGCGCGCAGGGCCGGGGTGCCGAACTGCGAGCCCAGGCATTCGGTGGATGTGAGCATGTTGAAATTCGACGACTGCCAGGATTTAAGCCTGTGCGCACCCGATTCGAAAAACCACCACCCGTGCACGGCGCAGACCACTTCAGGGGCGATTTCCGGGGTGACCAAAGCGGTCTGGACAATGGCCCCGTTTCGGGTTTCAATACGCACCTGGCTGCCGTCGGCAATGCCCAGGGCCTGGGCCGTGTCCGGATGGATTTGGATTTTGGGCACAGGCTCGCGCCGGCGCAGGCTTTTGACCCACCGGTAGGAGGAGTGCAGGTAATTTGGGCTTTTGGCACTTGTGAGCAAAAGGGGAAAATTTGCATCCGTGGGGTCGACCGGGGGCGTATATTGCGGCAAAGCTTCGGCTTCAAGGGACTCCGCGTTGTCCATGGCCAGTTCCACCCTGCCCGAGCGGGTGGAAAATCCCTTTTTTTCGTAAACCCGGAATTTCTGCTCGCCTGCCAAAAACCCTGTTTCCACGAAACTTTCCCAGTTATGCCCGGAAGGGGCAATCAGGGATTCCAGGATCTGTTGGTCATTGTCAAACCAAAGATCCGGGTCTGTGAGGCGGCGGCCCAGGTCATTGATCACGGCCATGTCCGGCCGGCATTGTCCCGGGGGATCCACGAGTTTGGGCCGGGCCAGGACAATGCCGTGGCCCAGGCCGTAGTGGCCGATATCATTGAATTCAAACGCCGTGGCCGCGGGCAGCACCACGTCTGCCAGGGCGGCCGTTGGGGTCATGACCACATCTGCCACAGCCAGAAAATCGAGTTTCAAAAGGGCGTTGCGGGTCATTTCCGAATCCGCGTACGAAAGCATGGGATTGGTGCACTGCATATAGGCCGCCCGCACCGGGTAAGGGGTGTGTTCTATTACCGCGCGCCGGAAAAACGCCGGGGGCACGGTCATGAGCATGGGACTGGTGGGGTAGGCGGGGTTGAGGCATTGGGCGCGCTTGTCGGGCAGCAGGTCTGCGCGCACGAATTTGGCCGGGGCCAGGAGCCTGGGCTCGGCTGCGCGGATATTGCCGCCGGGCACATCCAGGTTGCCGCATACCGCCATTAGCGAGACAATGCACCGGATGGTGTCAAAGGCCCGGGGGGTTTGCTCGATGGCGTTTCCCCAGGCCGTGCATGCGGGTTTTGCCCGGCTGTAGGCCCGGGCCGCGGAAATGATTTGCGCTTTGTCCACTCCGGTCACGGATGCGGCCCATTGCGGGTCAAAGGCTTTGACATGCGCTGCCAGGGCGTCAAAGCCCGTGCACCAGTTTTGGACAAAATGACGGTCAAAAAGGTCCTCTTTGATAATGACATGCAAAAAGCCAAGGGCCAGGGCGCAGTCGGTGCCGGGCCGCAGCTGCAAATGGAAATCCGCCTGCCGGGCAAGGGCGGTTTTTCTCGGATCAATGACCATCAGGTGTGCACCCTGCCGGATCCGGGCGGTGATCTGTGAGTTGATAATGCCTTCTTCGTTGGTGGCCCGGGTGTTGCTGCCCCACAAAACAATGAGATCGCTGCTGCGGTGAACGTCGGCCACCGGGTAAAAACCGCACATATGCCGGCCCGTGAGTTCCCTGGGGGCATGACAGACATCCTGGACTGCCACCACGTTGGGAGATCCGAATGTGTTGGCCAGGCGGATCAGGGCAAAGTGCTCCAGGCCCTTTGGCATGCCCTGGCAGAAGGCCACGGACCTCGCTCCGTACGCCTGTCTGGCCTGATCCAGGCCCCGGGCCGTTGCATCCAGTGCCTCCGGCCAGGTGGCCTTGCGCCACTGGCTGGCGCCCCTGGGCCCGGTGCGGATCATGGGAGTTTTAAGGCGGTGGGGGCTTTCATGGATTTCTGCCAAAGCCCGGCCCTTGGCGCAGCTATAGCCCCGGTTGAGAACCCCATCCGGATCACCGGTGACGTTCGTGATTTTTCCGTCCCGGGTTTTTACGTGCAGGGCACATCCCCCGTGATCCATCCGACTGCAATGGGTTTTATGCCATTTCATGTCATTGGCCATGGCAACACCTCTTGATCTCTGTCTCCGCACGCACGCGGCACCCGGCATGGGATTGATCTTTTTCCTGAGAAAAAGATGGGTGGTGATTCGGTGTCAGCCCCGGATCATCCGCGGCAGAATCATGTGATGCTGGGGACAGATGGATTTCGGGTTCTGGTAGGCGGACTCGGCAAAAGCCTCCAGGTAGCTGCGTATCTGATCCAGGTCCGCCACCTCGTCGAGCATCCCGGTTTTTGCGCAAAACAGAGGCCGCGAGGTTTCATGATACTTGTCCACCAGCTCGTTCATTTTTTCAATGGTGGGCTCCAGGGGCTTTCCCGCCTGCTGATCCTTGATCAGGCGCCGGGTATAGGCGGCCACAGCGGCGGTTTCCCCGTGCATCACGTAAATCTCTGTTGCTGCCGTGCCCAGTGTAAAGGCATTGTGCCGGTTGGCCGTGGGCCCGCCCAGCAGATAGTGGGCCGCAGCAGCGCCCTTGCGCAGGGTCACCA
>JAGTVF010000205.1 GCA_018224315.1 Desulfobacterales bacterium
GATCTCCGGCCATTGCTCGGATTCATAATTGAGCCGCCACAGGGTCGGGGCGAGATAGACCAGGTCTCCCTGGGTATCTGTTGCCAGATGGGTCTGACAGGCTTTTTTAAACGCATCCAGCTTTTTTTTGTCATTGCATCGGACCCATCGGGCTGCGGCATATTCGGCCGGTTCATATGTGGCGTCCACCCCGTATTCGGCTTTGAGCCGCTCCATGGTCACGTCAAACTGCAGCACGCCCACGGCCCCCAGGATCAAATCGCTGCCAAACAACGGCTGAAAAAGCTGGATTGCGCCTTCTTCCACAAGCTGGTGGACCCCTTTTCGCAGCTGTTTGTTCTTGAGCGGGGATTTGAGGCGCACTTTTCTGAAATGTTCCGGGGCAAAACTGGGCACTCCGGTAAACGACAGGGGTTCTTTTTCCGAAAACGTATCACCGATGCAGATGGTGCCGTGGTTGTGGATGCCGATAATGTCGCCGGGCCAGGCTTCTTCGGCAAATTCGCGGTCCTGGGCCATAAACGTGATGGGATTGGCCAGCTGAACGGTTTTGCCGGTGCGGTGATGGCGAACCCGCATGCCCCGTTCAAATTTGCCCGAGCAGATACGCAGAAACGCGATTCTGTCCCTGTGGGCCGGGTCCATGTTGGCCTGGATTTTAAACACAAACCCGGAAAACTCCTTTTCTTCCGGAAGCACCATGCGGCTGGCAGCGGGCCGGGGCTGGGGGGGCGGGGCGATTTCCACAAAGGTGTCAAGCAGTTCGCGGACCCCGAAATTGTTAATGGCGCTGCCGAAAAAAACCGGGGTCTGGCTGCCGTTTAAAAAATCTTCCATGTCAAAGGGGTTGGCCGCCCCTTCCAGCAGTTCCACGTCCTGGCGCAGCTCTTCGGCCTGGCTGCCGAGCCTTTCATCCAGCCTGGGGTCATCTGTGCCCTGGATGGTCATCACATCATCGGGCAGCCGTTCCTGGCCCGGGGTAAACAGGTTGAGTTCCTTGCGGTACAAATTATAGGTGCCCTTAAAGCGCTTGCCCATGCCAATGGGCCAGGACAGGGGGGCGCACTCGATCTGCAGGGTGTTTTCAATATCATCGATAATATCCAGGGGCGCCATGCCTTCGCGGTCAAGCTTGTTGATAAAGGTGATGATCGGGGTGTTTCGCATCCGGCAGACTTCCATGAGCTTGCGGGTCTGGGTCTCAACGCCCTTGACGCTGTCAATCACCATGACCGCGCTGTCCACCGCGGTCAGCACCCGGTAGGTGTCTTCGGAAAAATCCTGGTGGCCCGGGGTGTCGAGCAGGTTGATTTCACAATCCCGGTAGGAAAACTGCATCACCGAGCTGGTAACCGATATGCCCCGGGACTGTTCAATGGCCATCCAGTCGCTGGCTGCATGCCGGCTGGCCTTGCGCGCCTTGACCGACCCGGCCATCTGGATGGCGCCGCCAAACAGCAGCAGTTTTTCCGTTAACGTGGTTTTTCCGGCATCCGGGTGGCTGATGATGCCAAAGGTGCGGCGCCGGTCCATCTCGTGGCGGCTTTTTTTCTCTGATATCGCGCTCATATATACAACTCTGTTGGATTTCAGGGCCCTGGTTTTTCCCAGAACCGGGTCTGGTAACGTGCTGTCAAAAGGACAAAAAAGGGGTGACGACAAAAAGCAGGAGGCCGTTAAGGCGGCGGCAGTATGGGAGATTCATATCCTTTCATGGCGTTTTTCTATACCCGCCATGAAAGGATATGTCAATCATATTTCCGTTACTGCTGTGTATTGCGCGGACCGCCGCGGATGCGCTCGATGAGCAGGGAAGTGGACTGGTTGGGCAGAAAGTCCACAAGCACCACCTGGCCGCCATATTCCTCGACAACTTCTCTGCCCACCACCTGGTCCATGCGGTAGTCGGATCCTTTGACCAGCACATCGGGTTTGATGGTGTGAATGAGGCTGACCGGGGTGTCTTGGTCAAAAAGCACCACCGCATCCACGCAGTCAAAGGCCGCAAGCATGGAGGCCCGTTCATGCTCGGCAATCAGCGGACGCTCAGCGCCCTTTAGCCGGGCAATGGAGGCATCGGTGTTTAACCCCACCACAAGCAGATCCCCCTGGGCCGCAGCCTGGTTTAAGATATGGAGGTGGCCCACGTGAAGAAGATCAAAACAGCCGTTGGTAAACACCACTCGTTTTTTGCGCATGCGCCACCACCGCACGTGTTCGGCAAGCGTGTTTGCGTCCAGGATTTTGTTTTCAAGCGGCGGGGACAGGGATTCCACCAATTCCGCCGGGCTTACCGTGGAGGTGCCGGCCTTGCCCACAACAATGCCGGCAGCTGCATTGGCAATCATGGCAGCGGTCTGAAAATCCATTTTTGCGGCCAGACACAATCCCAGGGCAGCCACCACGGTGTCGCCGGCACCCGTGACATCATAGACTTCCCGGGCCCGGGTATCCACCCGCTTTAAGCCGTTTTCCGGGCTCCACAGGGCCATGCCCATCTCTCCCAGGGTGATGAGCAGGGCATCGAGCCGGCAGTTTTCACACAAGGATTTTGCCGACTCGGCCATTGCGGTTTCATCCAGGGGATCAACGGCATGTCCGGCTGCGGCTTCAAATTCCTGGAGATTGGGGGCAATGATGGAGGCCCGGCTGTATCTGGAAAAATCTCTGGATTTGGGATCCACCACCACCGGAATATTGCGGCTTCTGCCTTTTTCAACAAGGGTTTGGATGACATTGTCAGTGAGCACACCCTTGGCATAGTCGCTGAGCAAAATGGCATCCGGCGGATCAGCCCGATCCAGGGCGTCAAAAAGCGCCTGCCGGGTTTGACTGTCAATGGGCGCCGGGTTTTCCCAGTCGAGCCGTATCATCTGCTGGCGCCGGGACATTACCCGCAGTTTGCGGATGGTGGGCCGGTCCGGGACCCGGATCAGGCATTGGGTATCAATGTTTTTCTCCCCGCACAGCGCAGCCAGAGCATGGCCCGGGGCGTCTTTGCCGGCGATGGCCGCCAGGGTCACCCGGGCACCGAGTTCGGCCAGTCCGTTTGCCACATTGGCGGCCCCGCCCAGGCGCTGGAACTGGTTTTCCACGTTGACCACCTGCACCGGGGCCTCAGGGGAAACCCGCTTGATGGCGCCTTCGATATAATCATCTAAAAACGCGTCGCCCACAACCCATACATGCAGTTTTGGCGCTTGTTCGAGCAGTTCCAGAAGACTGCGCGAAAGCAGATAAGCAGCTGTCATGACGGTTTCCTTTTCTGGCGAGGGGCATTGGTCAGCCCGGTTTCAATGGCCTGGGCAAGACCGTGCAGGCAGATTTCATGGACTTCCTGGATCCGGGCGGTGCGCCGGGAGGACACGGCAAACAAAACATCGGCCAGATCCGAAAGCTTACCGCCGCCTTCACCGGTCAGGGCAATGACTTTAATGCCCATTTCCCGGGCGGTTTCAGCCGCGCTGACCACGTTGGGCGAATTGCCGCTGGTGCTAAGCGCCACAAGCACATCTCCGGCCCGGCCCAGGGCCTTTACCTGGCGGGCAAAGACCTGCTCAAAACCGTAGTCATTGGCCAAAGCCGTGATAATGGAGGTGTCCACGCAAAGGGCCAAGGCCGGCCACGGGCTTCTTTCCTTTTCATACCGGCCCACCAGTTCAGCGGCAAAATGCTGGGCATCAGCAGCCGATCC
>JAGTVF010000206.1 GCA_018224315.1 Desulfobacterales bacterium
AGGCATCCATGGACCCGCTGCTTGTGGCCCCGGCCCCCACAATGGTGTGGATCTCATCAATGAACAAAATGGCGTTTTCCCGCTTTTGCAGTTCATTGATCACGGATTTGAGCCGCTGCTCAAAATCGCCCCGGTACTTGGTGCCCGCCAGCAGCGCCCCCAGGTCCAGGGAATAAATGCGTGCACCCTCGAGCAGATCCGGAATCTGTCCTTCGGCAATGCGCTGGGCCAGTCCCTCGGCCATGGCGGTTTTGCCCACCCCGGGCTCACCCACAAACACGGGATTGTTTTTCCGCCTGCGGCACAGCACCTGCACGGTGCGGTCCATTTCCACCTGCCGGCCGATCAATGGATCGAGCCGGCCGCACAAGGCCTGCTCCACAAGATCCACGGCATACACTTCCAGGGGATCGGCTTCCTTTTTCTTCTGCTTTTTGCCCGTGGTAATGCCGGTATCCGAGCTTTCCTTAAACATTTCATTGGATGTGCCGTGGGAAATCGCGTTTAACACATCCAGCCGGGTAATGCCCTGGGCGGCCAGAAAATAGGCCGCATGGGATTTTCGCTCCTCCAGGATGGAGGCCAGAATGTCGCCCACGTAAACGGATTCCTTCTCCGCGGACCGGGCGTGGTTGACCGCCCGCTGGATCACCCGCTGAAAGCGGATGGTCTGCTGGAGGATATATTCGTGGTCATTGGGCACTTTTTCCAGTTTTTCGTCAAAAAACCGCTCCAGTTCCTGCTGGAGGGTTTCCACGCTGCCGCCGCAGGATTCGAGAATCTCGATTCCCACGCTGTCATGGAGTATCGCATAGAGCATGTGTTCCACGCACACATACTCATGCCGTCTTTTCCGGGCTTCTTTGACGGCCTGACTCAACACGATGCTCAGTCCCTTGCTGATCATAGGCTACACCTTTTCCATAGAGCTTTTCAGCGGAAACCCTCTTTCAGTAGCCAGTTGGTGGACCGTTTCAATCTTTGTTTCCGCCACTTCATAAGTATATATGCCGCACACCCCTGCTCCGGATCTGTGAATCCGCAGCATGATACGGGTGGCTTCTTCAAAGGATTTCTGAAACACGTTCATCAACAGCTCCACCACGAAATCCATGGTGGTATAATCATCGTTGTGGAGCAGCACCCGGTACATGGGCGGCTCCTGAAGTGATTTCCGGGTCTTTGAAATTACTTTTTCTTCGGTTCCCGGCCTGTTTTCCTGCATATTGCCTCCGCTTCACCGAAAACACCCCTCTTGCCTGAAAAAATAATTTCGTGCAAATTTTCGGGATTTTAATTCAATATAAACACCCATACCCGGACTGTCAGCCCGGGTTTTTCAGAAATTATAAAATCATTGGCGCAAAAAATTCAACCCAAATTCATCATTTGCGGCCCCAGGAAAGTGGCCAAACAGGACGAAAAGGAAAGGAAACAGAAAGAAAGAGGCCTATTTGCCGCAGCACTTCTTATACTTTTTGCCGCTGCCGCAGGGACACGGATCATTGCGGCCCACCTTGGCGGCCTTGCGCTTGTGGGGCTTTTTGGCCGCATCCTCTCCGCTGCCGTGGGAAAATGACATTTCCTGCTCTTCGGGTTCAACCAGGTCATCGACTCCGGCAGAGGGGGCAATCTGAATCCGGAACAGGATTTTGAGGGTTTCCTCCTTGATCCGGTCGATCATCTCCTGGAACATGGCAAAGGCTTCGCGCTTATAAACCATCAGGGGATCCTGCTGGGCGTAGCTGCGCAGCCCGATGCCCTCCTTGAGATGGTCCATGGACAGCAGATGATCCTTCCATAGGCTGTCCACGGTCTGGAGCATGACAATGCGCTCCAGATGGCGAAATTCTTCCTCCGGCAGCATTTTTTCCTTTTCATGATAAGCGCCGGCGGCTTCATCGGCAATCCATGCACCAAGTTCGTCTGCGTCAAGGCCTTCGAGCCTGCCGGCGCTCAGATCCATTTTGAAATTAAACTGCCGGAAAACCGCATCCGCAAGTGTCTTTAAGTCCCAGTCCGCGGGGGGTGTTTTTTCATCGGCATAGGTCCAGGCGATCTGTTCGGCCTTTTCATCAACCATCTTCATGATCACCGGCCGGAGGCTGTCATCGCTTAATGCCTGCTGGCGCTGGCGGTAAATCACTTCCCGCTGCTGGTTCATCACATCGTCGAAATCCAGCAGCTGCTTGCGGATATCGAAATTATGGGCCTCGACCTTGCGTTGGGCGTTTTCAATGGCCCGGGAAATCATCTTGTGCTCGATGGGCTCGCCCTCATTCATGCCCATGCGGTTCATGATCCCGGAAATCCGCTCGCCGCCGAAAATTCGAAGCAGATCATCTTCCAAAGAAAGATAGAACCGGGAGGAACCTGGATCGCCCTGCCGGCCGGAACGGCCCCGGAGCTGGTTGTCAATCCGCCGGCTCTCATGGCGCTCCGTGCCCAGGATGTGCAGCCCGCCGAGTTCCACCACCCCGTCGCCGAGCACAATGTCAGTGCCGCGGCCGGCCATGTTGGTGGAAATGGTCACCGCGCCCTTTTGGCCGGCATTGGCGATGATCTCGGCTTCAGCCTCATGGTTTTTGGCATTTAACACATTGTGGGCAACACCGCGCTTTTTGAGCAAATCGCTTAAATACTCCGAGACGTCAATGGAAACCGTGCCCACAAGAACGGGTCTGCCCGCGCGATTTAATTCAATCATCTCTTCTATGGCGGCATCATATTTTTCCCTTTTGGTCATGTAAATCGCGTCCGGATGATCTTCCCGGATCATGGGCTCGTTGGTGGGAATGATGACCACGTCGAGATCGTAGATTTTCTTGAATTCCGCAGCCTCGGTATCGGCCGTTCCGGTCATGCCCGAGAGCTTGTCATACATGCGGAAAAAATTCTGAAAGGTAATGGTGGCCAGGGTCTGGTTCTCGTTTTCGATTTTGACGTTTTCCTTGGCCTCCAGGGCCTGGTGCAGCCCTTCGCTGTATCTTCTGCCCGGCATGAGCCGGCCGGTGAATTCATCAACAATAATGACCTGGTTGTCCTTGATGATGTAGTCCACATCGCGGGTAAACAGGGCATGGGCCTTTAATGCCTGGTTGACGTGGTGCAGCAGTTCAATATTTTTGGGATCATAGAGGTTTTCCACCTGCAGCAGCTCTTCGGCCCGGGACACGCCGGCCTCGGTCAGGGTTACGGACTTGGCTTTTTCATCCACCGTATAGTGTTCTTCTGCCTTTAAGTAGGGCACGATACTGTTGACCTGGTAATACAGATGCGTGGATTTTTCCGCAGGGCCGGAAATGATCAAAGGGGTGCGCGCCTCGTCAATGAGGATGCTGTCGACCTCGTCGACAATGGCAAAGTGCAGTTCCCGCTGCACCAGCGATGCCTTGTCAAATTTCATATTATCGCGCAGATAATCAAAGCCGAATTCGTTGTTGGTGCCGTAAGTGATGTCGCAGGCGTAGCCGTCCTTGCGCTCCTGATCGTTCATCCCGTGGATGATGTTGCCCACGCTCATGCCCAGAAAGCGGTAAATCTTCCCCATCCACTCGGCATCGCGGCGGGCCAGGTAATCGTTGACCGTGACCACGTGGGCGCCCTTGCCGGTCAGGGCGTTTAAATAAATGGCCAGGGTGGCCACCAGGGTTTTTCCCTCACCGGTTTTCATCTCCGCGATATTGCCCTGGTGCAGGACAATGCCGCCTAAAATCTGCATGTCAAAATGGCGCATCCCCAGGGTGCGCCGGGAGGCTTCGCGAACAACGGCAAAGGCGTCGGGCAGCAGATCATCAAGGGGCTCGCCCTGCTGGTAGCGGGATTTGAGCAAGGGGGTCTGGGCGGCCAAATCCGCATCGCCCATGGCCGCGTATCTGGATTCAAGAGCGTTGACCGCATCCACCACCGGGTAGAGTTTTTTTAAAACCCGCTCGTTTTTGCTGCCGAATAATTTCGTTAAAAACTGGCCTGCGGCAAGTGCTGCCATGGAAGTCCTATTCAAGGTTCAAGGTTCAAGGTTCAAGATTTTACGCTGATGGCCAAGTACACCATATTGGCTCACCGTGGCGCCGTCAAGGTGCCGGATTTTAAGGCAAAAGGCCCGCTTCACGGGGAAGCGGGCCCTGGTTTTGAAACCCGGAAAACAGACTATTTCAGCCCCAGCCGATATTTCAGGGAATTGAGGGTGTTTCTCATGAGCATGGTAATGGTCATGGGACCCACGCCGCCGGGCACCGGGGTAATGGATCCGGCGATTTCCTTGGCTGCATCAAAATCCACGTCCCCGCGCAGGATGGCAACCGTCTTGCCGGTTTTCTCGCTGACCTTTTCGCCCACGCGGTTGACACCCACGTCAATGACACATGCGCCCGGCTTGATCCATTCCGGCTTGACCAGCCCGGGTACGCCTGCGGCCACGATCAGGATATCGGCGCGCTTGCAGTGGGCAGCCAGATCCTGGGTTCGGGTGTGAACAATGGTAACCGTGGAGTTGGCGCCCTCGCCTTTCTGGCACATCATCATGGCAATGGGTTTGCCGACGATATTGGAGCGGCCCACCACCACGACCTCGGCACCACTGGTTTCAACACCGGCGCGCACGATCATCTCCTGGATGCCGGCCGGTGTGCAGGGCGCAAATTTCACCTCTGATCCGCCGATCATCAGACGGCCCACGTTGACCGGATGAAATCCGTCCACATCCTTGTCCGGATCAATGGCATTGAGGATTTTTTTCTCGTTGATGTGCTTGGGCAGGGGCAGCTGAACCAGAATGCCGTGAATTTCATCATCCTTGTTGTATTTGTCAATCAGAGCCAGCAGATCATCCTCGGAAATGTCTTCGGGCTGGTTGTCCTGAATTTCCTTATAACCCAGACGATCCGCGGTTTTGATCTTTAGGGTCACATAAGATATTGAGGCGGGATTTTCACCTACCAGGATGGTCACAAGGCCGGGCACCTTGTTGTGCTTCTCCCTGATCTGTTTGACTTCCTCTGCGATCTCCTCGAGGATCTGCTCCCGGATTTCAGTTCCTTTAATCAGTTTTGCCGTCATTTTTCCAACTCCTTTGTTTGGGGTTACACATTCGGGGCATATATTTGTGTCATCACGGCCAATCACACCGGATACGGGGCTGCTGTCAGGCCGGTGGTTTCAGACAGTCCCCACATGAGGTTCATGTTCTGCACGGCCTGGCCGGCCGCTCCCTTGACCAGATTGTCAATGGCCGACATCAGAATCAGCCGGCGGTTTTGATCATCCACCACAAAACCGATATCGCAGTAATTGGTGCCGCGTACGTCCCGGGTATCCGGCGGCCGGCCCTGCTTTGTGATCCGCACGAACCTGCGGTCCCGGTAATACTGCTCCAGACACTGCCGGATATCCGGTTCATCTGTACCATCGGCCAGGCTCGCATATATGGTTGTCTCCATACCCCGAATCATGGGCACCAGATGGGGCACAAAGGTGATGTTCACCGGTTTTTTTCCCGCCTGGGAAAGCACTTCCTCCATTTCCGGCTCGTGCCGGTGAGAAGCCACCTTGTAAGCCTTGAATGACTGGCTGACCTCGCTATACAAACTGGTGACCGCTGGACTGCGGCCCGCGCCGCTGACCCCGGACTTGGAATCGGCAATAATGGTGCCGCTGTCAATCAGGCCGGCTTCCACCAGGGGCACCAGGGGCAGCAGCACACTGGTTGGATAGCAGCCTGGATTGCCCACCAGACGCGCGCCGGCAATATCGTCTGCAAAGACCTCGCAAAGCCCGTAAACAGACTGGCCAAGCAGTTGCTTTGCCGAATGGGCCTGGTATGCCGCCTCATACAGGGCCGGATCCCGGAACCTGAAATCCGCGGACAGATCCACCACCCGACAGCCCTTGTCAATGATTTCCGGAATGATTTCCATGGGAAGCTTATGAGGAAGGGCCGTAAACACCACGTCCGCACGCCGGCAGACCGAATTGGCATCAAAGCTTTCACACTGCTGGGTGATGATCCCCGCCATGGCCGGATATATGCTGTCAAAGGCCACATCCGCATACTGACGCGAGGTCAAAGCCGTTAACACCACTTCCGGGTGGCCGGCCAGAATCCGCACCAGTTCGGCACCGGCATAGCCGGTGGCCCCGACAACAGCGGCTCTGATCATGGATCCTCCTTACAGGTTATTTGAAAAACGATTTCCTGCACCAGGAAATCAAAACGTATGGATTTAAATCTAGAATAAATAGCAGAGCTTTTCGGTAAATTCAAGGCGTTTCATGGCAGTGGACCGTTTTTCCGGCACCCGGCCCTCTTCTGATGTCCGCCCCCGGAAGAAACCGGGACAAAAGCCGCATACAGATCTGTGCGGGCAGTAAATTCCATCACCTGGAAACCCGCATCCAGGATCTGTTCCGGATTCATGAACAAATTCCGGTCCAGGCGGTTTAACATCGGCCAGTCAAGACTTTCCAATGGCGGCAGATTTTTTTCCGCAGCCATGCTCAGATGCAGGTGCGGCGGCAGCCAGGTTTTTTTGTTTTCACCGGAAATGCGGGCGAAGCACCGGCCTGCTTCCAGGCGCTGTCCGGGATGCAAGTCCCTGTCCGGCGTGATGTGGGCGTAAAACACAAGGCATCTGTCGACAGAGTCGTTCATCTCATGGACTGCGATCACGGTGGTGCCGAGGAAATCGGGAATCATGGCCGCCACCCGGCTGTCAAAGGCCGCGGGCACACACACGGTTTCATCCAGCCGGAAATATTGGCCCAGCCTGTCTGCAAAAAAACAAAGATCCAGTCCTTCATGGGACTGGGGCCGGGGGCTGCCGTTACCCCACCAGCTTTTTTGGCTGCCAAATCGCATGCCGGCAAAAAACAGCAACCGGTCAAATCCAATAGTCCGGCAAATGCGGTTTTCAATCAACAGATCCCGGACAAAGCCGGTCTTTCCGGCACAATCGCCTGAAGCGTTCACGCCTGCTGCCTCATCTGGCCGGCCAGTTCCAGGTAGCGGGCCGCCTGGTCCGATTCACCCTGTTTTTCATACAAACGGCCGATTCGCTGATAATACCCGCCCCGGTTGTCCGGATCCTCCTGGACCAGAGAGAAAAACAAATCCAGCAGCTTGGTTGAAGTCTCGCCGCTTTGAAAGGAAAGTTCGGCAAACCGGCGCTTGATAAAGGGATCAATGCGCTGTTGACAGGACACGCACTGGTTCATGATCCGGGCATATGTATCCCGGGCTTCTGTCACGTGTCCGGAGGCCTCCAGGGTCTTTGCCAGGGCCCGGGATACGATCTCGTCTTCGCCGTGGGCATCGGCACAGGCCTGAAACATGCCCATGGCTTTTTCCAGGTCCCCGGCCTGAAAAAAGGTTTCTCCCATCAGCATCTGCATGTCCCTGCTTTCCTGAATCTCTTCGGGTGCCGCGGCCAGGAGTTTCCAGGCTTCGGCATACTGCCCGTTTTCCCAGAACAATTCGCAAAGCAGCGGATAAGCCCGGATGTCCGCAGGATTTTGTTCAATGCAGGTTTCCAGCAACTGCCTGGCCCTGTCGTGCTGTTCAGCATGCAGGCAGGCAGTGGCCAGTTCCAACACAATCAGGGGCTTTTCCGGGTTTTGCGCCATGGCCTCGGAAAGCTCGGTGACAGCCGTGGAAAAATCGCCCTGGTTCAATGCGGTATAGCCCCGGACAAAGGCCTCCCCATAGGAGCGGTATTCTTCTGCAATCTCTTCGGGAAGCGCGTGGCAGAGCACGGCAAACATTTCCGCCTCGTCTGTATCAAATTGCCCGTGTCCGCCCGACAAATCCGGCTCTGCCGCTGAATCGGAACCTTGCGGTTTCTCATGCCGGCGCATTTCTTTATTGCCGCGGACAAGGCCGGACAGTCCCTGCTGGATCTTTTCCCGGGTTGCGGCATTTTCCGTCAGCCCCATGGCCAGTTCATAGAATTCAGCAGCCTCCCTGGTATCGCCGGCTTCGGCCAGGGCACGGGCGTTTTCCACATGATTTTGCGCCAGGGCCTCGCTGGCCTTTTGGTGCTTTTGGGCAATCCGGTCAAACAAATGGCTTTTTTCCGGATACCGGGTTTTGATTTTATTCAGCGCCTTTTCAAAATGGATACGGGCGTCGCCATAAGCGCCGTTTCCAAAAAATTCATCCCCTTTTTGCTCATGTCCTTCCGGAGACTTTCCGGAAAAGATGTCAAACAAGCCCATTGATAGTCATTCCTTTCAAATCCGTGCCGGTTCATGCCTCTGGTTTCGGCAGTTCCGGAAGCCGGCGATGATATAAAAAATTTCTGGCTGCCGTGACACCCTGCTCAAAGCCCTCCAGGATCTTTTCCTCGCTTCGGGTCAGGCGGTTAACCCGGAAATCGGCCGGCGGATAAATCACGTCAATGCGGTACCTGGTTTCCAGATCATCCAGGAGTTGATTGTATATCCCCCAATGGCGGTCCAGGGCGGCAATCAGGTGCTGGTAGCGATCCTTTTTGTAATAAGATTCATATAACATCTTGACCCAGAAGGATTCCCGATCCTTTCGATACCCCCGGGGCCGCGTGGCCACCACGAGAATGTCTTTTTCCGCAAAACCCAGCTCCAGGGCTTTTTTGTACGGCAGGGGATTGCAGACACTTCCGTCCATTAACTGATATCCGCCGTAAGAAACAAAATTGCGATACAAAAACGGAATGGCCGATGAGGCCTTTAATGCATCCGGGATATCATGGATTTTGCTTTCCAGATACACGGGTTCCGGGGGTGCATCTTCATAAAACCGGGTGACGGCAATCCACAGGGGGCATCCCGTGCTGCGCAGCCGTCGCATATGAAGCGGTTCGGGTCCGGCAATGAACTGATCCACCAGCCAGTCCAGGTTTAAAACGTGTTTTTCCGGCCTGAAAATATTGGTCATCCGGATAAAGCGGCCGGTCAGCAGTTCAGAGAAAAACGCGTCCCGGGCCAGGTGAATCTGCCGGGCGGCATATGCCGCACCAATCAGGGCGCCTGCAGAAGTTCCGATAATGGCCCGCCACGGATAATACCCCCGCTCCAAAAAAGCCTGGAGCACGCCAACCAGAAAAATGCCGCGCATACCCCCGCCTTCAAGCACCAGCACCTTTTTGGGAGGAAAGCCCATAAACCGGCTTTTAATGGATCGGCATTCGCTGAAAAACCTGGAAATCAACGTCATGGCCCCCCGTAAAAAGCAATCTACTCCGCCGCAGCGGTATGGTTACAGAAAGGAAATCCGTGAGCGCCCTGGCTGCCAATATGAATCTCTTCGATTTTTTTATTCATAATACATCCGGCCTGTCCCTGAAAAGCATAAAATCGCAAACTCTCAGCAGCCGGCCGCATCGAAAAGCCATAATCCAGGTCAACGGTTTTGTTTCTGTCAGATTTTCTTTCTTGCACCTTTGCCTTTTGGTCTTTACCCTTGGGATCATGACAACCATTCGACAGCAGATCATCGCGATTCTGGAACAGGGACCCTGTGATGCCAGGGATCTTTCCCAGGAACTGAGCATCAGCGAAAAAGAAGTCTATGCCCACCTGCCCCATGTGGGCAAAAGCGTTGCGCCCCAGGGCAAAAAACTCCGCATTGACCCCGCCCGGTGCCTGGCCTGCGGCTTTGTGTTCGGCAGCCGCAAACGGGTCACCCGCCCGGGACGTTGTCCGCAATGCAAAAACCAGCGCATCCAGAGCCCCAGGTTTGAGGTCAAATAAGAATCTGTTACAGGCCAAGCATGGCTTGCAGCTCCGTCAGGTCAACAGGTGAAACCATACAATCCCCAATGGCCGAAAGCAGAACAAACCAGATAAACTCCCCCTCCCGCTTTTTGTCCCGGGTCAGGGCATCGTAAACCGCGGCCGGATCCGCGGGCAGGGAAACCGGAAGACCAAAGTGCGCCAGCAATTCTGAAAGTCGCTGCATATCGGATTCGCACAGCAGCCCCTTTTTGACAGACAACCGGGCGGCAGCAATCATGCCCGCGCTCACGGCCTGACCATGGCTGCACCCAATGGTTTTTTCGATGGCGTGGCCCAAAGTGTGGCCAAAGTTGAGTTTCCGCCGCTCGCCTTTTTCCCGTTCATCCCGGTTGACAATATCGGATTTGATCACAACGGAGTCATAGACAATCTGCTCGATCACCTCCGGTATCAGGGCCATGGCCGCTTCGGCCCGGCTTTCCAACCGGCTGAAATAGCCGGCATCGGCTATGGCGGCATGCTTGATGATTTCGGCAAAACCGGAAACCACCTCATGGCCGGGCAACGTCTTCAAAAGGTGCGGGTCGCATATGACAAACTCCGGCTGATGAAAAACCCCAACCATGTTTTTGTAGCCGTCCAGGTTGACCCCGGTCTTGCCGCCCACGCTGGCATCCACCTGGGCCAGCAGGGTGGTGGGTGCACTGGCAAACCGCACGCCCCGCAGATAGGTGGCCGCCACAAAACCGGCAATGTCGCAAACAATCCCCCCTCCCACCCCGAGCAGAAACACGCTGCGGTCGGCTTCCAGCTCAATTAACCGCCGGTATATAAAGGCAGCCGTATCCAGGGTCTTGACCGCCTCGCCGCAGCCAATGACAATGCGCCCGGCATCGGGCATCTGAGGACCGTAAAGCCGATTGACGATTTCATCGGTGATCACAATCACACGGGTATTTTCAGGCAGATACGCGCCTGCGTTTTCCAGGCGCTCGCCCACCAGGATTTGCGAAACCCCGGCCTGGCCGGCAATCTCAAGACACTTCATTACCACCTCTTTTCAAACATCGCATTTGCGTTCAGGATGAAGCAAAAATATCGCAGATGCCCCTTACCTGGCGGCACATAAGCGCAAACTGATCCGGGTACAGCGACTGGCCCCCGTCGCACTGAGCAAAATCGGGCATATCATGGACCTCCACCATAAGCCCGTGGGCACCCACAGCCGCGCCGGCCCTGGCCAGGGGCAGGACCT
>JAGTVF010000207.1 GCA_018224315.1 Desulfobacterales bacterium
CTCCCAACGCGTGCGGCAGGTTTATGAAAAACTCGATTTTTTGTTTGCCGTGGATTATTTCCACACCCCTACCACAGAGATGGCCGACGTGATTCTGCCGCCGGCCCACTGGGCCGAGCGCGACGATGTGGAGGATCTTTTGATGAAAAGCCACGTGTTTGCCCAGCCCAAGGCCCTGGAGCCGGTCCCGGAATGCCGGGATGAAAAGCAGATGCTCATCGACCTGGCCGACAAACTGGACATGAACGATTTTTTCCAAAACATTGAGCAGATCCTTGACTACCGGCTGGAACCCATGGGCATCACCTACCGGGAGTTTAAGGAAAAGCAGTGGCATTTTGACGGATTTCAGTACAAAACCTATGAGAAAAAAGGCAAATTCCGCACCCCCACAGGCAAGGTGGCCCTGAGCGCGGATTACCTGAAGGACCTGGGCATCTCCCCGCTTCCCGTGTTCCGGGAGCCGGATGAAAGTCCGGTCTCCCGGCCGGATCTGGCCGGAGATTTTCCCCTGGTGCTGACCACCGGCGGCCGGCTGCTGGTATATTACCATTCTTCCCACAGAAACATCGTCTCTTTGAAAAAACGCGCCCCGGACCCGGAACTGCAGATCCACCCGGATACTGCCCGCGGACTTGACATCGGCGAGGGGGAATGGGTATACCTGATATCACCTAAGGGACGGGTGGAAATCCGGGCCCGGTACTTTGAGGATATGGACCCGCGGGTGGTTCATTCCCATCACGGGTTCTGGTACGGGGTCAAAGACGGATGGAAACGCCTCAACATCAACATGCTCACCAGCGACCAACCCCTTTGCCCGGTCACCGGATCCGTGCCCATCAAGGCCCTGATGTGCCGGGTGGAGAAAATGGGGCAGAACCAATAAAATCAACAAAACCCATAACAGCGCAGCCCGGCCCTGCCGGCCGGCAGCCATGACAACCAGGGAGTCTGTTGTGAAACCAGAAGATATCCAAACAGTTTTAATTATCGGTTCGGGCACCATGGGCCAGCAGATCGGATTTCAGTGCGCGGCCCATGGATATGATGTGATTTTGCATGACATCAGCCAGGAAATGCTTGATACCGCAATAGACCGCATGGGCAAACTGGCCCGGATCTTTGTCAAAACCCAGCGGCTGAGCCAGGATGCGGCCGATGCGGCCCTGGGCCGGATCCGCCCGGAACCCGATGCCGAAAAAGCCGGCGGGCAAGCCGATCTGATCAGTGAATCCGTGCCCGAAGATCCAAAGCTCAAAGCCAAAGTGTTTGCCCGGTTCAATGAAATCTGCCCAAAGCAAACCTTATTTACCACCAACACCTCATCGCTTCTGCCCTCCATGTTTGCTGAATCCACGGGCCGGCCCGACCGGTTTGCGGCTTTGCACTTCCATGACGTCCGCTACAACAACATTGTCGATGTCATGCCCCATCCGGGCACAAGCAGGGAGACCGTGTCTGTTATCGAGGCCTTTGCCCGGAAAATCGGCACCATTCCCATTGTATTAAAAAAAGAAAACAACGGGTATGTGTTTAATGCCATGTTAATGGAACTGCTCAAAAGCGCCCAGAGCCTGGCCGCCAATGATGTGGCCCATCCCGTGGACGTGGATCGCGCCTGGATGGGCGTGATGGGCATGGACATCGGCCCCTTTGGCATAATGGATTCCATCGGCATTGACACGGTCTGGAAGGTCACCGATTACTGGGCAAAAGCCGGCGGCGATCCCCAGGACATCAAAAACGCCGAATTTTTAAAACCCTACGTGGACTCCGGCCAACTGGGGGCCAAAACCGGCAGGGGATTTTACGCCTATCCCAAACCCGCCTTTTCCAAACCCGGTTTTATCCAGGGCCAAAACGAATAGCAGAGGTATAAAAAAAAATGAAAAAACACCGCGTATCTGTTGTCAAATACGAAAAACCCTATGAATCGGTCAAAGCCGCCATTGACATGTGCGGCGGCCTGGATCATCTGCCGGCCGGGGCAAAGGTTTTTATCAAGCCCAATATCGTGTTCTGGACCAAGGTCTGCGATTTTCCCAAATGGGGGGTGATCACCACCTCCCGGGTCATCGGGGACGTGGTCCGGGTGCTTGCCGAACACGGCATCACCGATATCACCATCGGCGAAGGCATTGTGGCCGATCCAAAGGACAAGCAGACTCCGGCCCATGCCTTTGAGACCCTGGGTTACAAGAAACTCGGGGAAAGATACGGGGTAAAAACCGTCAATGTCATGGACCGCCCCTTTGAAAAAGTGGACCTGGGCGACGGCATTGAGCTGAAATTCAACACGGATATATTAAACAGTGATTTTGTGGTGGACATTCCGCCCTTAAAAACCCATAATCAAACTATGGTCAGCCTGGGCATCAAAAATCTCAAGGGCACCATTGACATTGCCTCACGGAAAAAATGCCACAACGCAGACCCGGAAAAGGACCTGCATTTCCACATTGCCCGGCTGGCAGACAAAATGCCGCCCATGCTCACTGTCATCGACGGCATTTATACCGTGGAGCGGGGCCCGGGTTTTGACGGCAAAATGCACAGAACCAATCTGCTGGCAGCATCCGCTGATGTGTTATCAGCGGATTTAACCGGCACCCGCCTGCTGGGCCATGACCCGCAGCAGGTGCCCTATCTCAGATACGCGGCCGCCAACCGCGGCCGGCCCGCGGATTTGTCGGACGTGGAAATCATCGGGGAAAAAATCGAAGATGCGGCCCGCTACCACGAGTATGATTTTGACTACTGCAGTGAAAGCTCCCGGGAAATCCCGGTGCCCCTGGCAAAGCAGGGACTTGACGGCGTGTTTTACCGAAAATTTGACGATACCATGTGCACCTACTGCACGGCCTTAAACGGCCTGGTGCTCACAGCCATCCGCTATGCATGGAAAGGCGAGCCATGGGACAACGTGGAGGTGCTCACCGGCAAGGCCATGGAACCCACCCCCGGCATGACGGCAACGATCCTGCTGGGCCAGTGCATGTATAAGAAAAACAAGGATCACCCGGACATCCAGAAAATGATCGCGGTCAAAGGATGCCCGCCAGAGCCCCAAAAGGTGGTCGAGGCCCTGCATGAGGCCGGCATTGAGGTGGACCCCAACCTGTTTGCCCAGGCCGAGTCTCTGCCGGGGTTTTTCCTGGCCAGATATCAGGATCGGCCCGAATTTGAAGAAAGCTTTTTCCGGGTGGAATAAAAACACAGAGGAAAAAGGGCGGCCCGTGTCATGAAAAAAACAAGAGTGTGCATTGCGCAACTGGTTTTTGCGGCATGGCTAATGGTTTTGGTTGTCTGCGCATTGCCCGGCCCGGCATCGGCCCAATCGGTTAACGGCGGGGCTGATGCGCAGATGCTTTTCCCGGATGCGGATTTTTTTGAGCAAATCCAGCCCGAACCTGTTTTTGCAGCCAGAGCCTCCGGCGGCATCCATGCTTCAGATCTGCCCGACAGCAAGGCGATACGGCAAGGCGCCTCTTTTCGCACAATGGCCGCCCACAAATACCTGGGATACACCACCCTGGCCCTGACCGCCCTTGCCGCCGTGACCAATTCATCCCATGAAATCCACAGGGCCGCATCCTACGGGGCGGCCTGGCTTGCCGGGGCCTCTTGCGCAACCGGATTTGCCGGCTACGGCAATGTCATCGATTTGTCAGAAGGCATTTCCACCCATGACACCCACGCGGTTTTCGGCATCATCGGCACCGCGGCCCTGGTGGCCACACTGGTGATTGCCGAAGCCGACAATGATTCAGGCCACGGGGGCATTGGCGGCGCATCGGCCGCAGCCCTGGGAATATCGGTGGTGGCTTTGAAAATCGAATGGTAAGCGGTTTGCCGCAAATCTTTCAGGAGCCTTCGGATACAACCGTTGCGCTGCGGATAATCACCGGCTCAACCGGCACGTCGGCATGCATTCCCTTTGATCCGGTTTTGACCGCCTTGATCTGATTGACCACCCCATGGCCGCGGGCCACCTTGCCAAATACGGTATATCCCCATCCCTGGGGGGTTTTGGCCGTGTGATTGAGAAATGTGTTGTTCTTGACATTGATAAAAAACTGCGCCGTGGCACTGTGCGGATCTGAGGTGCGGGCCATGGCCACGCTATAGGCCTCGTTTTTCAGCCCGTTGTCCGCCTCGTTTTCCACCGGCGGCCGGGTGGGTTTTTCATTCATGTCCACGTCCATGCCCCCGCCCTGGATCATAAACCCGTTGATCACCCGGTGAAACAGGGTCTGGTCATAGTGGCCGTCTTTGACATAGCCCAGAAAGTTTTCCACCGTCTTTGGGGCATTTTCCGGGTCCAAAGCAATTTCAATATCGCCCATGCTGGTTTCAAGCAAAACATTCATATCCGCACAAACTCCTTTTCTGTTTTCCTGTAAAAAGTCTTTTACAGGCAGTGTTAAGTAAAATCAAAAAAGTAAACAGCAAACTTATCGCACGGCTGCCGCAGCCTCCGGTCCCGGGGCAGACGGCCAGTCCACCTGCACCCGGGTGCCGCCGCCCGGCCGGGTTTGGATTTGGAAACCGGCACCGCTGAGCTCGGCGCGCTCCCGCATGCCCTTCAAACCAAAGCCGCTTTGACCATAGCCGGATTCGGCGGCCTGCGGATCAAAACCCTTTCCGTCATCTGCCACTTCAAACCGGAGATGATCGGCTACCACGGAAAAAATCACATCCACGCTACTGGCATTGCTGTGTTTGTCAATATTGTGCAAAGCCTCCTGGAGTAGTCGGAATACGGGGACCTTTACCTCCTCGGGCACCTGATCTTCGGCCACGGACAAATCGGTTTGAATGCGGATATCCGGATGCAGGCGGTCAAAGTCCCGGCACACCACGCCGATGGTCTGCAAAATCCCCTTTTCCAGCACCGGCGGCCGCAGATCCATGATAATCCGCCGCACCTCGTCAATTGCGGTTCTGGCCATGGGCACCAGTGTCTCCAATTCCCTGAGATGCCGTTGATCCACGCGCTGGCCAAGGGTTTCTGCGGCATTTTCCACGGTCAGCTTAATGGCGCTCAGGGTCTGGCCGATGCTGTCGTGCAAATCCCGGGCAATGCGCCTGCGCTCTTTTTCCTCTGCATGGACCAGCTGCCCGGACAGATAGCGCAATTCCCGGTTGCTTTCTTCCAGTTCCCGGGTGCGCTCTGCCACGCGGTTTTCCAGGGAGCGGGAATAACGCTCAAGCGCCTTCTGGCTCTGGGCCAGTTCCCGGAACATGCTTTGATAGGGCGACAGCAGCCCCCTGGCTACGATTCCGCGATAAATGAGATAAGAGGATATGAGCTTTAACATATGCCCGATCTGATTGGCCGGGCCGTAGACGCTGACATATTGGGTAAAGGCGAGCTCAGAGGCCACGGTCACGGCCAGGGCGGCCATCAGAAATTTGAATATTACCGGGTCCACATCTTTCCGCCGGCGATAAAGCGCCGCAGCAGCTGCAATCAGAATCCCGCATATGATGTATTCACTGATGACCTTAAAAGGGGTCAGCCCAACGCCCTCAACATAACATTTTGGAAAGACGGGAAAAACAAAAATAGTTAAAAACAGGACCAGGGAAATCCCGCCGTAAACGGCAAACGCCACC
>JAGTVF010000208.1 GCA_018224315.1 Desulfobacterales bacterium
ACCCCGAAACCCGGCGTTCGTGAAAAGCTGCATCATTGCGAAAACCGCAAAGGTTTTTTTGAAGCCATGTTCAATATCTTTGACAATCGCGTCATTCATATCGAACATCCGGAATGCCTGGCCCGGGGCGACAGTGTCTGCAGATACATCATCACCTGTAACCGCTCTGCATTCGACTATTTTCGGATGGCACGCAATTGCGTTTTCGGCATCTTTGCCATGGCCGGCATCTCATCTCTTTTTCTGCTGTCAGGCGTTGCCGCTTTGTCCCTTTTTTCAGGCCTTCTGGTGCTGATGGCGGCCACCGGAGTTGTCAGTCACCGTCTGGCCCGGAACAACCTTGCTGCGGCAGTGCGCAACCTTCAGGAATCAAGCGAACAGCTCGTGGACCAGATTGAAATCAATTACAACAACACCCAGGTGACCCGGGAGATCGGGCAGGTGGTGAATCGTTATACCAACCTGGAAACCGCACTGGACTCCATTGTCCGGATTCTTGAAACCCGCCTGGATTATGACCGCGGAATGATTATGTTATGCAATGCGGAAAAAAACCGTCTCAGATTTGCCGCGGGGTTCGGTTACGGGCAGAACCAGTCCAGGTTTTTGAAAAATATTGAATTTCAGCTGGACAATCCCAATTCCAGGGGGGTATTTGTGTTGTCCTTCCATGAGCAGAAGCCCTTTTTGATCAATGACCTCAATGATATTGAAGGCACTTTGTCTGAGCGCAGCCTGGAATTTGCAAGGCACTTGGGCGCACTGTCCTTCATCTGCTGTCCCATTATATGTGACAATGAAAGTTTGGGGGTTCTTGCCGTGGACAACATGCGTTCCAAGCGAAAACTTTTAAACAGCGATATGAGTTTGCTGATGGGCGTATCTCACATGATCGGTATCAGTATTCGTCATACCCAGCATATAGAGGCACGGGAAAACCAGCTCAAGTCAGTGCTCAAGGTTATGATTTCCAGTATTGATGCCAGGGACCCGATGACCAAGGGGCATTCTGAATTTGTGGCCGAATACGCCTCCGGCATTTGCGACGAGATGGGCATTGATAAGGATTATCAGGAGGCTGTCCGGGTAGCAGCACTGCTGC
Organism: Desulfobacterales bacterium; assembly: GCA_018224315.1. GTDB lineage: Bacteria > Desulfobacterota > Desulfobacteria > Desulfobacterales > Desulfosalsimonadaceae > Desulfosalsimonas. Next base: position 1,103 of record JAGTVF010000208.1, read on the forward strand.
ATGATTACGGAAAGATCGGGATTCCGGATTCTCTGTTAAAGAAAAGGGACCGATTAACACCCACGGAGTATGAGCAGATCAAGTCCCATGCGGAAAAGACCTTTGAAATTTTAAAACAAATGAATTTTGAGGGGAACCTTGAATCTGTACCGGAAATCGCGGGCGCCCACCATGAAAGAATCAACGGCACCGGCTACCCCCGCGGGCTGACAGAGAACGAAATTCCATTGGGCGCAAAGATTCTCGCAGTGGCAGACTATTTTGAAGCCCTGACAGCCAACCGTTACTACCATCGCCCCATCCCCCCTAGGCAGGCTATCGAGCAGCTGGAAGAATTTGCCGGTACGTTTTTTGACGCCAGGGTGGTGGAAGCTTTTATCCGGTACTACGAAAACAACAACCCCTGCTACCAAAACCACGAGCTGCGCAGGGACCGGGGCATCTGTGTTGTTTCCTCCCGGAACTGATGCTGTCCCTTTATTTTAGCCTCTGGTACTGCTTGAAAAAATCATCAGTGTGGGCCATGTTCAGCACCCAGAGTTCGTAGATGCGATGATGGGCCGGTTTGGCGTGTTGCGCATAGGATAGCGGGTAGAGCAGCACCGGGACCTTGCCGGTGTCGTGCACCTCTGCGGCCAGGCAGATGGCCTGGTGCAAAATGGCATAAGAAAGGCTGCGGTCAATGACAAAAATACTGATGCTGTTGGTCAAATCCGAAAGATTCACGGCAAAATCCGAAATATTGGCCATGAGCAACGCGGTTACCCGGCCCTGTTGACGCAGGGCAAAAACCCGCCGCTGTCTTTTCAAGCCTTGATGGGTGTACAAATCACTTAGCGTGCTTCTGGTATTTGATGTCTTTTCCGGCATCAGATCCAGGGCTTTGAGCATCAGGCCGTCGGAATTTTGCCGGTAGGCCGCCTCCAGTTCTTTAAGATCCTCGTATTCCGCGCTTTCCAGACTCCAGCCCCGGGGCAGCCCCCTGGCTTTCAGATCCGGATGCCAGTGATAATAGGCAAACCGGTCTGTTGAGCAGGCCCGGGGGTTGCCTATTTTTCCGGCCACTCCGCCAAAAAAATGCGCAGGAAACCGATTCGACGGCCGGTAATAGCAAATGGCGTAAGCCATGTGCGCGGAGGCCAGTCGATGGGTGTCATAGGTAAATGCGCCGAGTTGGTCGATGATTTCCGTTCCCAGGCCCACACGTTTGTCCGTTTGCGAGGCCAGGTGATGGATCAGCCAGGTATTTTCATAAAATCGCAGCATCGCCACATGGGCAATGATTTCTCCGTTTTTCTGCCAGGTGAAGTGGCGCGCGATTTCAGGCTGGCAGGTATAGAGTTTCTTGTATGTCTGCCGGATCGACTGCCGGGAGTTTTGAATAAAAGCATATTTTTGGGGATAAATAAATCCGGTTTCAAAAAAGAATGCCCACAATTGGTCCATATCCACCTGATGGCAGATATAGAGATGATTGTTCTGGCTCTGGTGCAGCAAAGACAGCAGGCGCATGTGATCATTGGG
>JAGTVF010000209.1 GCA_018224315.1 Desulfobacterales bacterium
AAGCCAACCGCGAAATCAAATCCGCCGCAAAATCCCTTGGCATCTCCTTTCCCGACCCGGTGCTGAGCCTTTTGACCCTCACCGGGGCGGCCATCCCGTTTATCCGGATCTGCGAGCAGGGGCTGGTGGATCTGAAGACCGGCCAAGGCCTTGATCTGTTTGCATAAAACCGGTCCGGCAGCGAACGGTTTTATTCGCCCAGGCGCAAATCGGCCATGTACGGGAAATGATCCGAGGGATAAAACCCGTCTTCCTGGTATTTGATGATCCGGACATGATCCACCAAAAATGCCTTGCTTGCCAGTATCCAGTCGATTCGGCTTTTTTTGGGGATACCGGTAAACCCGTGGCTGGTGAAACTCTCCGGGCCGCAGCCCCCGCCGGACTGCTGCCAGGTATCTTTCAAACCCACACCCGGATCTGTCAGAATCTGATGCACATCCGCGTCCGGCTCCTCGTTGAAATCGCCCATGACCAGCATGGGCAAACGGACGCGTCCGGCCCGGTCCGCAATGATCTTTGCCTGGTGAAACCGGGCCTCTTTGCCGATGTGATCCAGGTGGGTGACAGCCGCACAAATGCTTCGGCCTTCATCTTCCCGGCAGGCAAGATCGGCATAGCTCATCATCCGGGGAAAAGCGCTGTCCCAGTCCTTGCTCATGTAAACATCCGGGGTTGTTGACAACCAGAGATCCCGGCCGCCCGTGATTTCAAACCGGTCTTTGCGCACAAACAGGGTCGGACACTGGGCCTTTTTGTCTTCCTGCCGGCCGGGCATGTGAATCTGGTAGCCCGGCAGGTTGTCTGCCAGATACATGAGCTGATCCCATTTCCCCTCCTGGGTGCCCAGAATGTCCGGGGCATGCTCTTCAATGACCCGCACGACCATGGCCCTTCTGCACTCCCAGGCATTTTGCCCGTCCCGGTCGTTTTCAAACCGCAAATTAAATGTCATCACCCGCAAATTCATCTGATTTCCCGTCATTTTTGGTCCGTTGGATTATGCGGCCCTGCATGATGCATAAACCCAAATTGAGGATAAAACCGGATCATTCATAAGACTGGTAACTTTTTTCCTCCACCAGCTCGGAGCCGCAGCCGAGATTGATTTCCCGCTTGACCGCAGCGCGCTTGTCATTGTTGAAGTAAACGCTTCTGGCCAGCTCGATGAATGCATTATCAAAGGATTTGGCCCGCTCCTTTTCCCGGATGGCATCCTCGATATCCCACAGCCGGCCGTTGATCTCGTAGAGCTGCAGGTACTGGGGGCTTGTTTCGTCAATACCCGCAGCAGTCATGGCCGTTTTGAGCAGGGCAAATTCCCTGTTGATATTGCGCAGTTTTTCCGGATCATGGATCCGCTCGGACTTGATGTGGAGAATGGTGGCCTTGTCCACCAGTTCCCCCACAGAGACATCAACCTTCATTGCTGTTCCTTTCCGCACAAACGGTGTATATGGGACAAATCCATTGATTTTTTAACGCAAACCATATAGTGTAGCCCAATTGATTTCAAGTCAAATTTCATTGAAAACAAGGCGTTGCCCGGAAAACACCGGCCGGGCCCGGCCTTTTGACCCTTAAAAATGCTCAAATCCGCACCTGAAAAAATCTGCCTGATCCGCACCTCTGCCGTGGGCGACACGGTCCATGCCCTGGCTTTGGCCAACGGACTGAAACAGGGCTTTCCCCATGCGCACCTGACATGGGTCCTTCAGACAATTCCCTATGAAATGGTCATGCACCAGCCGTGCGTGGATCAGTTTATCACCTTTGACCGCAAAACCAGGTCCGCAGGCTGGCGAAAGCTGATTGCAGACCTGCGCAGCCAGCTCTTTGACCTGGCCGTGATCCCGCAGGTCAGCGCCAAGGTGAGCCTGATTTCTCTGTTTACGCCGGCAAAAATCAAGCTCGGATTTGACTGGCACCGCTCCCGGGAACTGCACTGGCTGGCCACCAGCCATCACATCCCCGGCCGTCCCATGGGCCATGTGCAGGACCAGTTTTTCGAATTTCTGGAATACCTGGAGATCCGCAATTTTACAAAAACCTGGGACTTCTGCTTTACCCCGGAGGAACACAGGTGGCAGAAGGCCTATTTTGACCGCATTGACCAGCCGGCAGCCGGATTTGTCATAGCCACGGCCCACCCGCAAAAGGAATGGGCCCCGGCCTTCTACGCCCGGGTCATGGATACGGTCAAAGCCCGCCTGGGCCTTGAACCGATAATGATCGGCGGGCCCAGCGCCCGGGAAAAACAGATTGCAGAAGAAATTGCCGCCCATTGCCAATGCCGGCCCGTCATTGCCCTGGAAAAACCCATCCGCCGCACCATGATGCAGCTTCAGGGCTGCCGTCTTGTGGTGTCCCCGGATACCGGACCTTTGCACATTGCCGTGGCAATGGGCGTTCCCACCATAGGGCTCTATGGATATTCCAATCCCAGGCGCTGCGGCCCCTATCGATTCCATGACCTTTTGATCGACCACTACAATGATCCGGGGGCACAACACGCCCCGATTACCCGCAAAACCAAGCCGGGCCGGATGGAAACCATCTCCCCGGAAGAAGTGCTTGAAAAAATTCAATACTGCCTTACAGCCTACCCGGATTGGCAAAACCGGCCGGAGATGGCCAAATGATGACACTCCAGGGGCACCGGGGATATCGGTTCGGATCAGTCCGGGGCCTGACCCGCCCGCAGATGGACCGTCTGGCAGAGTATTTTCAGATGCCGGCGCAAAACGCCCGGAGCCGCCTCGGGGGCAGAACAGGTGCACAAACAGCGGAGATCAAAGGACTGGGCAAGGTGGTCATAAAGACTTACTTCAGAGGCGGGCTGCTGGGCCGGGTCATTGAACAAACCTACCTGGGCATGGGCCCGTGCCGGGGCCGGGCTGAATTTGAAATGTTAAACCGCAGCCGTGCACTGGGCGTGCACGCACCCACGCCGGTGGCCTTTGCATCCAAAGGGCGTTTTCTGCAAAACACATGGCTGGTCACCCGTCAGATTGAAAATGCCCGCACCCTTTCAGAACTGGCCATGGCCGATGAAAAAGCCGCAGAGCAGATCCTTCCGGCCGTGGCCGGCCAGGTGCGCAGACTGATACAAAACCGGATCCTGCACGTGGATCTGCACCCGGGCAACATTTTGGTAAATGACTGCGGCAGGGTTTATATCATTGATTTTGACAAGGCGATTCAAACACGGGATGATGCCGCCCGTCTGCAGCAGCGCTATATCCGCAGATGGCAAAGGGCGGTGATCAAGCACGAATTGCCCCTGTCTCTAAACCCGTTGTTCCGCCACAGCCCCGGGGGATAAGAAAGACCTTTTTGGGCTGGCGCAAAAAAATGCGGCGCAAACCGTAAGATTACCGGCCTGCGCCGCAGGAGGGGATCGCTTGTTGAAATGCGGCTATTTTTTGCCTGCGCCGCGCTTGGAAGCCTTGATCGGGTTGACCTTGGCCGCCTTGGTATCGGCCCCGGCTTTGGACACGTGGGTGGCCAGGTTACAGGTGCCGTTTTTCCACTTTTTTTCCGGTTCCGGACACTTGCTGCAATACCAGCCGGATTCATACGATACGGTTCGGCCGCAGCCGTTGCAGGACTCAACAATCTGATAGCAGGTACCGCCGTTATAAACACAGCCGTCTGCTGTCATAAAACCACATTCCATTCCTTTTCGGGTGGTCTGGCAAATCATTTTTCTCTCAACTCCTTTTCTTACATGAAATAACGGCCCCAAAAGGGGCCGGAAACTTTTCGCACAATTTTATATTTGCCGCAGCAAATTCATACATATAATTGATGAGTTTGTCTTTGTCAATATTTTTTCAATTGTTTTTTTTGCAAAACCTTCCACGGAAATCCAGGGACGGGGTCAGTTTTTAAAGCAAGATTGAGCGTTGACGGTAAAAAATCTTTTATTGTTTCTGAATCCGGGCCGCCAGCAGGGCGGCGCCAATGGCGCCGTTTAACTGGGCGTGCGGGGAAACGCGGATTTCCACGTCCATTCGGTTTTCCAGGGCCCGGACCACGCCCTGGTTGCGGGCCACCCCGCCTGTCATCATCACCGGCGGGGTCACCCCCACCCGCCGGGCCATGGCCGAAATCCGGGAGGCAACGGATTCATGGATCCCGGCAATCATGTTCTGCCGGCTCTCGCCCCTGGAAATCAGGGAAATGACCTCGGATTCGGCAAAAACTGTGCAGATGCTGCTGATGGCCGCCGGGGCGTCGGCCTCGGCCGAAAGCCGGCCGAAATCATCGAGATCCGCCTCCAGGGCCCGGGCCATGACCTCCAGAAACCGGCCCGTACCTGCGGCGCACTTGTCATTCATGGCAAAATCAACCACCTTGCCGTTGGTATCGATTTTGATCACCTTGCTGTCCTGGCCGCCCACATCCACCACAAACCGGATCTCCGGATCAATAAAATAGGCCCCCGCTCCATGGCAGGTAATCTCGGTGACGGCCTTGTCGGCAAAATCCACGCTGTTTCGGCCGTAGCCCGTGGACACAATGACATCAATGTCATCCCGGGCAATACCGGTTTGGCCCAAAAGGGTTTCAAGCACGGCATTTCCGGCTTTTGCCGCATGATAGCCCGTAAACTGCAGAGAAGTGCCGGCCAGCTTGCCGTCATGGATCAGCGCCGCCTTGGCGGTGATCGAACCAATATCAATGCCTGCGGTAATCATACTGTTTTCCGCCCTTTTACAATCTGTATTGAATTCAGGATTTCAGGGTTTCCATAAAGGCGTCAATGCGGGTGTCGATCTGGCTTTCGGAAAAAGCGCGCTCATCAACCATGTCGGCCTCGATGATTAAGGTGGGCACTCCGAGCCGGTCCATGATCATCTGGCGCAGATCGTACTGGCCCAGGGAATAGGGCTTGCAGGAACGGTTGGAATGCATCACCATCCCGTCCACGTGGTATTTTTCAATCATATTGGCCACAATATCAAACATCATGTCAATGGAGATGTTGATATACACCTTGGTATAGGTCTCGGCCATGGCCTCCAGAAAAGTCTGTCCGTTCATGTCCGGCAGCATCCCGCTCCAGGCCGAGGTGTAGGTGTCGGCCACCAGGGCCGCGTCATGGGCGGCAAATTTCTCAGACAGCCACCGGGTCCGGTACCACACCGGAAGATTGTCCCACAAAAGCCGGTATTTTTCATCCGGCACCATGGAAACACCGTTTGCGATGCGCTGGTTTAATTCGTCGAGCAGCTGCCGGTAATAATCCACGGCAGTCTGCGTGCCGCGCAGGGTTACAATCAGGGCCAGATGAAAAAATGCGTCAAAGGCGGTCATGGGCGCCGGGCGATGGGCGCAGGTGTCGAGCACGGCCTGCCACAGCCCGGTGCCCTCCACGGATAGCCGGCCCACTTCCTCCATGCGGTCATAATCCATTTGGGTACCGCAATGGGTCTCCAAAAAGCCGATATACTCATAAATCTGGGAAAGCACGTACTTGCGGGCGGCATCGGAAAACTCCCTGTGCACAAACGGCGTGTCCAGAATAAACAGGGGAACGCTGAAATACCGCGCCGCGGTTTCGTACCACTTGAGCACAGTGCCGCAGATGTTGTTGCAGCACACCAGCATGTCGGGCTCGGGCAGCCCGCCGATGGGCCCGGTTTTTTCCACGCTGTCGGCGATATCGGCCCGGGCATAGGAACACAGATCCCGGGAATAGCCCATTTCCTCGGCTTTTTCACAAAGACGGGCCCCCATCTTGGAAGCCCCGATCATGGCCCCGTGGTTTTCCGGGTACACCGGAATCACGTCCATGGCAATCATGGGCTCGACCGGACCGCCGCTGGTGATCCAGGCCACTTTTTTGCCCTGCTCCCGGGCGGTTTTGGCATCAATGTAGTAATGGGTCATGATCTCC
>JAGTVF010000210.1 GCA_018224315.1 Desulfobacterales bacterium
CGAGCATTTCGTGGGTCAGCCGTTTGCTCAGCCGGGAGGCGGGTGCTTCGGTCATCAGGGCATCGGCGTACTGGCCCTGGGCATGAAGCGTGGAGGCCAGAATGCCTACTTTTGAGTCTGTTTCAAGGCCCTCCAGGCAAACCGCCCCGGCACCGTCGCCGAAGATTACGGCGACATCCCGGCCCCTGGTGGAAACGTCCAGGCCTGTGGAATGAACCTCTGATCCGACAAACAACCCCCGGTTGGCCTGTCCGCTTTTGAGATAAGCGTCTGCCGTGGCCAAACCGTAGAAAAAGCCGGTGCACTGCTGACGGATATCCAGTGCCGGCGTGGTCTCAAGGCCAAGCATGTGCTGGAGCAGACATCCTGAACCCGGAAAAAAAATATCCGGGCTCAGGGTGGCAAAAATAATGAGATCGATATCTTCTGGTTTCCACCCGGCCCGGTCCAGGGCAATTTTTGATGCTTCCAGCCCCATGTCGGCTGCTCCCATGCCGCCTTCCTCCGGTACCCAGTAGCGCTGCTCAATGCCGGTGCGCTGCTGAATCCATTGGGCCGAAGTGTCCATCCACTGGGTCAGATCTTCATTGGTGACCAGTCTTGGCGGCAGATACCGCCCGGTTCCCCTGATAATTGTCTTTTTCATGTGCACCTGTATTTGGGTTTTTCCGGAAATGTTTTCAAATGTTTCAGACGGGCGGTGTCCGCTTTTTTAACTGGAGCCGTTTTCCTTGACCACATTTTTGGCCACCGGGCCCCGATCACTTTCCTCGACGTCAAAGCTAACCGGCTCGCCTTCGGCAAGGGTTTTAAATCCGGGTTCATCAATGGCTGAATAATGAACAAAGATATCCCGGCTTTCATCTTCGTGCCGGATAAACCCGAAACCCTTTTTCTCATTAAACCACTTGACTGTTCCGTTTGCCAAACCCCTTCCTCCTTTTGTCATGTCGTCAATAAAAGCATATGCAAATGCTCGCATGATCTGCCCGGCCCCCGGTCCGGCCGGGACCGGGCATAAAAGCGTCCCCTTAAAACCCTGCTGGCATTAATTGCCGGCAGAGGCTTCAGGCAGATTTTTTTCCACGGGATATTTTCGCTTCAAAGACTCAATATAGGGTTCGAGGTCCTGCATGATTTTTTCCTGCCGAAGTTTTTCCCGGACAGATTCTTTGACCTCGTCAAAGGATTTGGTTTCGGCCTGTTTTTTATCTTCGATTTTGATAATGTGATAGCCGAAACGGCTTTCCACAATGTCGCTGATTTCACCCGGCTCCAGGGCGAAAGCGGCCTGATCAAAGCTTTCCACCATCTGGCCGCGTCCGAAGTAGCCCAAATCCCCGCCTTTTTCGCTGCTCTGGCAGTCCGAGTATTGCTTTGCCAGCTCAGAGAATTCCTGGCCGGACTGGAGTTTCTGTTCGACTTCCTGGATTTTATTTTTTGCTTCAGCCTTCTGGGTCTCACCGGCATCCGGTTCTGTCTGGATTAGAATATGGCGGGCGCGAACCTGTTCCGGAACCTTGTATTCCTCTTGATTTTCCTGGTAATAATCCCTGGCTTGTTTATCGGACACGGAAATTCCGGACTCGATTTTTTCCTCAATAAGGTTTCGAATGAGAAGGTTTTCGCGCATTTCCGTCTTCAGTTCATCCTCGGAATAATCGCTTGAGGCGATTTTCTTTTCAAAAGCTTCCTGGCTTTCGAACTGTCCCTTTAACTCATTGAGCTGTTCCTGGATCTCGGATTCATCAACATTGATGCCCTGGGCTTTGCTTTCTTCGATAAGCAGTTGTTTTTCAATCAGATTGTTTAGAATTGAGTCTCTGAGCTGTTCAAGCTGTTCGCCCTGGATGGGCATGCCCATGTTTGCATAACGGGACTGGATCAATTGCATCTTTTGATCCAGTTCCTGGGCTGTGATTTCCACATCGTTGACCACTGCCACAGTTTGCCCGTCTCTGGCATCCTGTTTATCCTCTGCGCCATAAGCGGCACCGGCGGCTGCAGAAAAGACTATTGCCACGATAAGAATCACAAGCTTGGAAATCAGGGGTAAACGCATAAATTGGCTCCTTTTGGATTTATATCTCCGGGTTGACAAGGGGTTACAGGAATCAGGGAATCGGCATGCTGATCAAAGACAGGGGCGGGGTATGGATATTTGCCATACAGGCTGACAATGAGATTTGAAAACAAAGCAACAATTCCCCGGGAGTTTTGCAACCGTGTCTTCCCGCTTTGGGGAAGTGGTCGGGACGGCAGGATTTGAACCTGCGACCCCAGCGTCCCGAACGCTGTGCTCTTCCAGACTGAGCCACGTCCCGACTTGTTGGCTGCATTTTTTATGTTACATTGCCCGGATTGTCAATTAAAAAATATCGCCTCCGGCTAACCAAACGGGTTGTTGATCATGATGGTCTGGTCCCGTCCCGGTCCCACTGAAATAATTTCAGCTGCGGTTTCAGTGAGTTCCTCGATGCGGCGAAGGTAATTCCGGGTGGCTTCAGGAAGCTGGTCATAGCTGCGCACACCTGAAATATCGGCCTCCCAGCCCGGCATTTCTTCATAAACCGGCTCGCATTCGGCCAGTACCTGAAGGCTTGTTGGAAAATCTGCCAGTTCCTTGGTTTTGTACTTGTAACCAGTGCAGATTTTCAGTGTATCCAGCCCGCCGAGCACATCGAGCTTGGTGACCGCAAAACCGGTGAGGCTGTTTAACCGCACGGCGTTTCTGAGCATGACCGTGTCAATCCAGCCGCATCTGCGCCTGCGTCCGGTTGTGGCGCCGAATTCAGCGCCCTTTTCCTGGATGAAATCACCAGTTGCATCAAAGAGTTCAGTGGGAAACGGTCCCTTGCCCACACGGGTGGTGTAGGCCTTGACAATGCCGGTGATCCGGTCGATTTTTTTGGGCCCGACTCCGGCGCCGCAGCACGCGTTTCCGGAAACCGTGTTCGAAGAGGTCACATAGGGGTATGTGCCGTGATCAATATCGAGATGGGTGCCCTGGGCGCCTTCAAACAGCACGCGCCTGTCTTCTCTGAGCACCTGGTCAATCATCACGGATATATCCGTGACATAAGGCGCCAGCCGATCCCGGTACCGGCAGTAGGAATCGATTACATCCTGAACTTCCACGGCCGGAGCTTTAAAAAACTCGGTAAGATAGAAGTTTTTTTCCTCTGCCACGGCCCGCACATTTTCTTCAAACCCATCGTCGAGCAGATCCACAAACCGAATGCCGCGCCTGGCGGATTTGTCTTCATAACAGGGGCCGATGCCCCGGCCGGTGGTGCCGATCTGCTTTTTTTCATTGGCCGCCTCCCGGGCATGGTCCACGGCCTTGTGATAAGGCATTATCAAATGGGCTTTTTCACTGATTTTCAGCTGCTCCGGACCCACATTGACGCCTTTTTCGGTCAGATAATCAATTTCGTTGATCAGCACTTCCGGATCCACCACCATTCCGTTTCCGATCATGCAGACCTTGCCCTGGATGATGCCCGAGGGCACCAGGTGGCTGATAAACTGCTCGCCGTTGACCACCATGGTGTGACCGGCATTGTTTCCGCCCTGGAACCGAACCACGCAATCGGAATACTCCGCCAGCAGGTCAACGATTTTGCCCTTTCCCTCATCTCCCCACTGGGTGCCGATAATGACGATATTGGCCAATTGCTGCTCCTTTCTAGACGCATGCCATGATAATTCTTTGGTTCAAAAAAATACGGCAGAGCGTTAAAGGGAGTTTTTACCCCGCCGTGCCGCAAAAAAATCGATCAACAGTGTCCGGCATGCCTGGTTCCGCACCCCGGCGACAATTTCCGGGTGGTGATTCAACCGCCGGTCTCCGGCAAAATCATACAAGGATCCGGCTGCGCCCCATTTGGGGTCAAAGGCCCCGAAAACCACCCGGTCAATGCGGGCGTGAATCACCGCCCCCATACACATAGGACACGGTTCTACCGTAACATAGAGGCAGGTGTTTAACAAGCGATAGTTTCCGATTCGCCGGGCTGCACAGCGGATGGCCAGTATTTCGGCATGGGCCGTGGGGTCGGACATGGTGATGCTTTGGTTAAACGCCGATGCCAGGATACCGCCGCGGTTCTCCACCACTACGACACCCACGGGGACCTCCCCGCAGGCTGCTGCCTTTTGTGCCTGTTCAATGGCGGCATCCATAAATTGATTGTCCCGGTCCCGGGTGTCCATGATTTTTCTCCTGCCGGTGCCCCGAACCGGATCAATATGGTGGGGAAAACTTATTATTGACAAGGTGATCCGGATCGCCTATGTAAGGTGGCATTCATTTTGTCAGCGCCCGTAGCTCAGCTGGATAGAGTGCCGGACTACGAATCCGTAGGTCGAAGGTTCGAATCCTTCCGGGCGCGCCAGAAAATTCAAGGGCCCGGCCGTTTCGGCCGGGCCCTTTTTTATTCTTTTCCGCTGATGTTGCATCCCTGCCTTGGATTTTTGTCGGACATAAAAAAAGGCTGCAACCATTTTTGGATTGCAACCTTAAATTTTCTGATGGTGCCGAAGGGGAGACTCGAACTCCCACTGGAATGCTCCAACTAGACCCTGAACCTAGCGCGTCTACCAATTCCGCCACTTCGGCACATCCATGATTGTGTAAGCCGGCCACGTTGCAAGATCG
>JAGTVF010000211.1 GCA_018224315.1 Desulfobacterales bacterium
AATTACTTGGAATGGCGCTTTTCAGCCGCATCGATGATTTCCTTGAGCGCTTTTCTGGCATCGTCATCAATGGGCAGCGGCTCATGGGTATCCAGGATCCGCTGGGTTTCCTCATTGACCCGGTCTGACATGCTCTTGGCACCTTCGCTGTTCCAGGTCTCCCAGTCAGAACGATCCATGAGTTTCGGCAAAAACCATTCTTTCCAGTGCTCATAAGTGTGGTCATGGGTGACATACTCGCCGCCCGGACCCACTTCATCAATTTCCTTCAGGGCCAGATATTCTTCATCGGTTCTCACGCCCTTGCCCATCTGGCGAACCATCCCGATGATCTCCTCATTCATCACAAGACTTTCCAGCGAAGCGTTCACGCCGGAATCAATATAACCCACGTCGTGAACCAGATTGGCGCCGGACAGAAACGCGGTCAGATTGCTGATGGTCGACTCAATGGCCGCCTGCTCGTCCAGGCACTTGGAGTCCGAACATCCGCCGGTGGAAAACATGATCAGGTTCAGCCACTTGGAAACATCCGTATTGGCCGCAGAGGCCAGCGACATTTCCGGCGCGCCGTAAGAATAGGTGGTGGTGCGCATATCCATCACCGTGGTCACCCCGCCCATGATCAACGGCATACCGGGTCTTTTCAGATGGCACAATGCAATGGCCAGCAGGGTTTCCGCCAGGGACTGGACCAGCATGCCGGCAATGGTGGCCGGAGCTGTGGCCCCTGAACTGGGACACGGGGTATACATGGCCGGAATTCCCTTTTCAGCGGCAAACAACAGTTTTTCCACTGCCGTGATATCATTTGTCAGCGGAGAAATGGGCTCGATGTAGGCCACAAACATGGGACTCAGGCGAAATTCCTCTTCACCGCCCTGAAACACGCAGGCCATTTTCCACAAGTCCTCCAGGCCTTCGCCGTCGACACTGGTGACCACCATGGGCTTGGTACAGCCTTCGAGCATGGCCATGAACTGGTGCCGGTCATAGGTCTGGGGATTGGGCGCATCGCCGACGATGCCGTGGGACATGAAAAAATCAAAATTGGGCAGGTAATCCACGATTCGTCCGGCATCCACCACGTCCTTATAAGTGGTGCGCCGGCGCTCGCCGGTTTTGCGGTCATAGGTAAAGGGCAGATCCGAGCCCGTACCAAAGTAGACGTGATCCTTTTGCAGGGCCATGGAGCGCTTACCGTTTCTGCCCTGAAGCGTGATTTTGCGCGGGTAATTCTTCAAAGCCCGCTCCACAAGGGAAGCCGGCACACGTACGCGTTTGTCATCGCCAACAACGGCCTCGCCGCTGCTGCGAAACAGTTCCAGGGCCTCATCATGATGAACCCGGGAACCCACCCGCTCGAGAACATCCAGGGCGGCAAAATAAATCTGCTCGATCTGGTCTTCGGTCAGGACCCGAAACTGCGGGGTCTCCTGAACGGTCTGATTCATCGGTTGCATATCTGGCATTACAGATTTCATAATCTATCTCCTATCTGTACCCGTCCGCATCAATGCAGCCGGGTTTTGACGTTCTGGTAAGGGGCTGGCCGGCAGAAACGCGAAGCCGCGGTCGAACATAAAAATATTCAGGCCGCGGCTGCGCTCGGCTTTCAACATCTCCAAATTAAGCGGTCAGCACTTCCTTGGCCTTGTCCACAGAGCTGCCTGCATTGGCTCCGTAAACATCAGCGCCGATCTCCTTGGCAAATTCCGCGGTAACCGGCGCGCCGCCGATCATGACCTTGACCTGGTCCCGGATGCCGGCTTCCTTTAATGCGTTGATCACCTCGCCCATCTTGGGCATGGTGGTGGTCAGCAGTGCAGACATTCCCAAAAGATCAGGCTTGTGCTCCTTGACGGCATCCACAAACACCTGGGTCTCGAGATCAATGCCGAGATTGACCACCTTGAAGCCGGCGCCCTCAAACATCATGGCCACCAGGTTCTTGCCGATATCATGCAGATCGCCCTTGACCGTGCCGATAACAAAGGTGCCGGCCATGGTGGCGCCGCTTTCAATCAGCAGGGGCCGCAGCTTGTCCATGCCTTTGCTCATGGCCTTGGCCGAGCGCAGCACCTCCGGAATAAACATTTCACAGGCCTTAAAACGCTGGCCCACAACATCCATGCCGGCGATTAGCCCGCTTTGAAGAATTTCCTGTGATTCAATGCCTTCATCAATGGCCTCCTGAACCATGCCGGAGACGTCTTCGACCTTACCCGCGATAAGCAAATCTGCCATTTTTCCCAAATCAACTGCCATGTTTCTCCTCCTCCTTGTCAATGGTGTATAAAATCATAAAGTTTGCCAAAACCGCATTTCCGCTGCATGATAAAAAGATTACGCCTGTTTTTGACTTTGGCGAATTTTCTTTTTATCTATTTTACATAGGGTGCGCCCGCATCCGGCTATTTTTTCCGGAAATGAAACACGCCCCAGGTGAGATAGCCCTTGTTGCCGCCGTCGACCCAATGCTGAAGGCCCTTTTTCATGTTGTCGATATACTGGCGGCTGACCACCTTTTCCAGTTCGTCTTCCCGGGATTCCATTTCTGTTAAAACCCGGCCGTAATGCTGGGCCAGGTAAGGGTGAAGCGTTTCATATCCAACCACTTCAAAGCCGATTTTTTTTGCATAATCCTGATAAAATCCCGGAGATCCCAGGGACTCCAGATGAATCCGCTCATATATCGGCCCCAGCACCCCTTCAGGGCAGTCATCGGTCTGCATGGGATCGGTAAAAATCATCTCCCCGCCGGGTTTTAAAACCCGGAGGGCTTCTTCGAGGACCTTCTGCCGGTTGTCGCTGTGCAAAATCGCGTCCTGGGACCAGACCAGATCAAAAGAAGCATCCGGATAGGGAATTTCCGCAAAGTTGCCGTCCACCACCTCGATCATGTGATCCAGGCCCTGCTCCTTGTTCATTTTCCGGGCCCGGTTGTTTTCGGTTTCGCTCAGGTTGAGCACCACCACTTCCCATCCGTAATTTTTGGCCAGGTGCCGGGCTGATCCGGAAAATCCACCCCCGAGGTCAATGACCCTGGCCTTCTGCCCTTTGAACTTGGACCTGGAAGCCATGTGGTCAATCGTCCGACGGCTGGCTTCGTATATCGTATCGTTTTCCGACTCATAAATCCCGAGGTGCAGATCTTCTCCGCCCCATATGGTGTAGTAAAAATTATGAGCATCATCACTATCATAATAGGATTTTGTAACTTTTACGGGTTCCGGGATATCGTTGCTCATTTTTTCCTCCTTATTTGAAATTAAGATTTATAAAATTAGTGGGTTATATAAATTATAGACCAAAGCTGAAAAACATAAAACCCTCTTGCTTGAAAGCTTGTTTCAACGAGGATAACCCATAGTTTTTCCGAGTAATTTGATTGAATTATGTATAATATTTTGATATCATAAAATAAATATCAACAGCTGTCAACCCTTTTTTCTGACGAAACGATTTCCTATATTATGCATTAGTTTTCCTAAATTACAAGAAGCCTATTGACAAAAAAATAATCTTTTGGCATGATTCAATACTTCAAGCTTAAAATTTCCCCGTCAGTGTTCGCGCTATAACAGGATCAGCAAAGAGCAACCACATACTGAAAAAAGGATACTTATGGCAAAGATATACCCTTTCAGGGGCGTCCGCTATAACCAAAGCAAAATAAAAGACCTCTCCCAGGTGGTCACGCCCCCATATGACGTAATTTCTGAAGAAGAGCAGCAGGCCTATTACAAACGCCATGCATACAATGTCATCCGTCTGGACAAGGCCCTTGCCGCAGAACAGGACAACAAAGCCGACAACCCCTATACCCGTGCAGCCGAAGACTTTAACAAGTGGCTGCAAAACGGGGTCCTGGTCCGGGATGAAACCCCGGGCTTTTACCTCACCACTGTGACTTTCTCCATTGAGGGAAAATCCGTGACCCGTTACGGGCTGATCGGGGCGGTGCAGCTTGAACCGTTTGAATCCGGCGTGATTCTGCCCCACGAGGAGACCTTTTCCAAGGTCAAGTCCGAGCGGCTGGAATTGATGAAAGCCTGTCACGCCAATTTCAGCCATATTTTTTCGGTTTATTCGGACAAAGGCGGCACCCTCCAGACCCTGAAGGATCACGTGCAGCAGATTTCCCCGGAGGCGGAATTCACCGATGACAGCGGTCATTTCCATCGCATGTGGCGGATAACCGATCCAGAACTGTGCCGACAGGTCACAGACGCCATGGAACAGCGGCGCCTGTTTATCGCAGACGGCCATCACCGTTATGAAACCGCCTTAAATTACAGGGAGTGGGTCAGGCAGAATGATCCGGATTTTGATGAAACCCATCCGGCCAATTTTATCATGATGTATCTGTGTGCGGTCGAAGACCAGGGTCTGATTATCCTGCCCACCCACAGGCTGCTTCCCAGCGTGGCCGCAGATACCCGGCAGCAGTTTCTGCAGCAGGCCGCCCAGTATTTTGATATTGAGGAATTTGACCGCGATGGCGTTGATCCCGGCCAGGCCGTAGAACAGCTCGACAAATCCCTGCACCGGCACCGAAACGACCATATCATCGGCCTGGTGATGAAAGATGAGCCGGCATGCTATGCGCTGGTATTAAAGCCCGGGGTCATGGAAGCCCTTTTTGGCGACGAAATGGCCGCACCGCTGCAGGGACTGGATGTCACCGTGCTCACGCGCCTGATTTTGATGAAACTCATGGGCTTTGACAAGCAAAGCCTGGATGATCATTCCCTGATCGGTTATACAAGCAGCCATGACGAAGCGGTTGAGCTTGTGGAAAATGGTGAATATGACATGGCCTTTATCTTAAATCCGCCCACCAATGAGCAGGTTCGCAAAATTGCCGAAGCCGGCCTGACAATGCCGAGAAAAACCACTTTTTATTATCCAAAGGCGGTTACCGGACAGGTATTGAACCGGCTCGAACGATAAAGAAAAAACAAGGGGCAATGCACAAAAAAGGAGACCGCTGTCATCAAAACCATCCATGACATCCGGCAAATGCGGCAAACGGCTGAAAACCTGCGCGCACAGGGCAACACGATTGCCTTTGTGCCGACCATGGGCTATCTGCACGAAGGCCATTTGTCTTTGATGCGCAAAGGGCGGGAACTGGCCGACATTCTTGTGGCCAGTATTTTTGTCAATCCCGCCCAGTTTGCCCCGGGCGAGGATTACGAGGCCTATCCCCGGGACCCGGAAAGGGATGCGGCCCTGGCAGAGCAAACCGGGGTGGATATTTTGTTTACGTCCCAAAAAAACGATTTGTATCCCGAAGGCTACGAGACCTATATCACCCAGACCCACCTGCCCGGCCATCTTTGCGGACAATCGAGGCCAACCCATTTTACCGGGGTAATGACCATTGTGGCCAAGCTTTTTCATATTGCAGATCCCAATTATGCGATCTTCGGGCAAAAAGACTATCAGCAGCTGGCCATTATCCGCAAAATGACCCGGGATCTTGATTTCAACATCGAAATTGTCGGAGGCCCCATTGTCAGGGAATCCGATGGCCTGGCCATGAGCTCGAGAAACAAATATTTAAGCCCTTCCCAGCGCCAATCCGCCCTGCAGTTATACCGCAGCCTGCAGGAAGTCCAGAAGCTCGTGGACAGCGGAGAAACAAAAGCGGCCGTCCTGATTGAAACAGCCGGAAACATCATTGCCGCAGCCCCTGAAACAGATATTGATTACATCGCCGTGTGCGACCCCGACACCCTGGCGGACAAAAAAATCATTGACCGGCCGGCCTTGATGGCACTGGCGGTGCGGGTGGGCCAAACCCGCCTGATTGACAACACGATTTTATATCCGCAGGTGGACAATGCCGGCTGACGGCTGCATCTTATTATCGTTACAAAAAATTTTGGCAAATCAAAACATCAACCGAAACAAAAGGAGTGTTCAATGACAAAAAAATCCCATCTGTTTACCTCAGAATCTGTTACAGAAGGCCATCCGGACAAAGTGGCCGACAAAATATCTGATTCAGTGCTCGACGCCTTTCTCGCCCAGGACAGCCGATGCCGGGTGGCCTGCGAAACCCTGGTGACCACGGGTATTGCCTTTATTGCCGGAGAAATCACGGCCCAGGCCACGGTGGATTTCCAGGAGGTGGTGCGCAATGCAATCCGCGATATCGGTTATTGCTCCTCTGACATGGGCTTTGACTGGCAGACCTGTTCCGTGGTGACCAGCATTGACAAGCAATCTCCGGATATTGCCCAGGGCGTGGATGAAGGCAAAGGCCTTTTCAAGGAACAGGGCGCCGGCGACCAGGGCCTGATGTTCGGTTATGCCTGCGATGAAACCGATGAACTCATGCCCATGCCGATTCTCTACGCCCACAAGCTCACCCGGCGGCTGGCCGAAGCCCGGAAAAACAATGACCTTTCCTTTCTGCGCCCGGACGGCAAATCCCAGGTCACCATCGAGTATGAAGACGGCCGGCCCAAGCGCATTGATACGGTGGTCATCTCCACCCAGCACAGCCCGGATGTCACCTATGATCAGATCAAGGAAGGCATTATCGAGGAAGTGATCAAAAAAATGCTGCCTGCGGAGATGATCGGCGATGAGACAAAATATTTCATCAACCCCACAGGCAAATTCGAAGTGGGCGGCCCCATGGGCGACTGCGGCCTGACCGGCCGCAAAATCATCGTCGACACCTACGGCGGAATGGGAAGACACGGCGGCGGGGCATTTTCCGGAAAAGACCCCTCCAAGGTGGACCGAAGCGCCTGCTACATGGGCCGCCACATTGCCAAAAACCTTGTGGCCGCCGGACTGGGGAAAAAATGCGAAGTCCAGCTGGCCTATGCCATTGGCGTGGCCGAGCCGGTTTCCATTCTGGTGGATTTTTTCAACACCGGCAAGATTTCTGATGACAAGGCCGTTGAAATTGTCCGGGATGTCTTTGATCTGCGGCCGGCGGCCATCACCGAATATCTCAACCTGCTGCGGCCCTTCTACAACAAAACCGCGGCATACGGACATTTTGGACGCAGGGACCCGGATTTTTCCTGGGAGAAAACCAACAAAGCCGATGAAATCCGGTCCAAAGCCGGCCTGTAACAAAAAAACGGCTGCATTTCGCCAGATTTGACAAAACCCCCCGGCACTTACTGCCGGGGGGTTTTTGGGAGCGGATCCCGAACAACGATAACCCGGCATTCCCGAAGAAAAAACAAGTTGTCCACCGTACTGCGCAGCCGTGCGGCATCCGTATTGCTGATCACAATATCCGTATCAGACTGCTCGCCGGTATCCAGGGCCCGCACCGTGAGGGGATTTCCCCCAACCCGTCCGATCTGGTCCACAGCCGAGGCATCGGTGATATAACTGCACATGCCGCGCTGAACAACAAATTCCCGGCTCACGTAAGCAGACCCGTAAACCTCCCGTCCCGCCTCATCCACAATGGCAAAACACATGGCCGGCTTGACATCCACGCCCCGGGCATCCACCACCAGCCCGGTAAACGGCCTGTGATCCGGGTCCAGGGCGGTGCGCCCCAGATTCTTCATCTCCAGCTGAACAATTGATTCCGGCAGTATCAACTGTGAAAAGGCCCCGGAAAAGGACATCCGGCGGACCAGTTCCACTGTTCCGTCCGACCGGTAAACCGTATTGCGGACCTCCGAGGATTTCAGCAGCTGTTCAATTTTTGCAAGCATCCGGTCGTTGTCTGCAACCAGCGTCCCCACCCGGCCGTGCCGGCTCAAACGCAAATCTTCAACGGTTTTGAGCAGGTGTGAATAAGCATCACGTTTGGCGCTTCGGGTTGCAGCCGCCCATCCGTCGGCCGTATTGGTGGCTTCTGGAAAAGATCCGCCCACCCCCTTTGCCTCAACAATCCGCCGGGTCCAGTTAATGGTGCCGCTGCCGGTGATTTCCACCAGTTCGTAATCATCAGTCCACCCCGGGCAGACCTGGGTCAAAACCATTGCGGCAATCAAAACAGCGGTTTTAAGAACCTGTTTCATGAAATTGTCTGAAGAATCAAATGAACTATGGATTCAATGTCATCAAGGCCGAAGCACGGGACCCCGGCATCCATTTTTGTATCTGTTACAAAGCCGGCCAGTTTCGGGTCCTCCAGACACACCGGCCCGGTGCTGCTGTTTTTCCGGTACACTTCAATTTTGGGCAGATCCTGTTTTTTGTAACCTTCAGCCAGGACAATGTCCATGTCTGAAAAATAGGCCGCGACATAATGCTTCAGCCGGTCAGCGGCGTGTGGCCGTATTCGGGTTTTTAACAAAACGATCTGTTCATCGGCGTCAACCATCACCGTGTCGGCTCCGGCACTGGCATGCCGCCAGCTGTCCTTGCCGCTCTGATCAAAGACCATTTCATGCATCACATGCTTGATGGTTCCCACTCGGTATCCCTTGCGATTCAACACCGGAATCAATTTTTCAATCAAGGTTGTCTTGCCGGAGTTGCTGCCGCCCACAATCGCCACAATAGCTGTCATCACGCAAACCCATTCGCTGTTTTCCCGCCTGCCGCCGGAGCCGGTTTTTCCTCCGAAAGTTTAGGTTCCTCTATGCCATGATTTGGCTGAAAATGCCAGTCTTTATAACACGCCGGCCCGGTCAACAAAACTTGACTGGGTGCAGCAGGAAGCTTAAACTGATGAGCAACCGGAAATTGCAACCACTGGAGCGGTTTGTGAAAACATCCCGAAATTCATTGCTTTTGGTCTTGATCGCCGCCATAGCGGGACTTGCCGTACTGGCGGCCCTGTTTTTTCTGCCCCTGACCCAGCCCAATGCCACAACCGATTCAGAAGGCCATCCCGGGCAAAAGGCCGAAGTTTCAGTCACCCGGCCTGAGCCGGATTGGTGGGAAAGCCGCCGGCTGATTTATTTTGATATTCCGGCACGGGTATTGTTTTACCTGCCCGACGGCAGCCGGGGCGACGCAGAGGCTGTGGCCCGGTCGGTCTGGAATGAATTTGAACGCATCGGCCGAATTTTCAATCCCTCTGATCCGCAATCAGAGGTCAGCCGCCTTAATGCCGCGGACAAAACAGCCCCGGTGGCGGTTTCAAATGAGATGCATGCGGTTTTCCGCATTTCAAAACACCTATGGAATGCCAGCAGCGGGGCTTTTGACCCCACCACCGCTGCTTTGAAAAAATTGTGGCAAAATGCGGTCAAAACCCAAAAAATCCCTTCCGGAAGGGATATTCAACGCCTACTGGCCCGCACCGGTTTTGACAAGGTTACGATCATGGACAATCCGCCGGCTGTGATGTGCTCGGCCGGCGGCATGGCATTTGATTTCGGCGGCATTGCCAAGGGATTTGCCGTGGACCGGAGCCGGGACGTACTCCGGGATGCCGGCATTCATACGGGCATGGTTCAGCTCGGCGGGGAAGTGGCCGCTTTTGGATCCCGGCCCCAGCGGCCCTGGCGCATCGGCATCCAGCACCCCCGGGACATGGAAAAAATCTGGAAGACGATCTCGTCTCCGGCCGACATTCGGGTGTCGACCAGCGGCAATTACCGTCAGCCCCTTGTCATTCAGGGCCATGCTTTTTACCACATTTTCAGCCCGAAAACCGGCCGGCCGGTTTCGGAAAAAATCACCGGGGTCACCACGGCTGATTTCGGCGGCCAATCAAGCGCCCTGTTAGATGGTGCGGCAACGGCCATCACAGTGCTCGGAACCAAAAAAGGCATGGAACTGGCAAAAAAATTGGGCATTGAAGCCCTTGTATTGAGCATAAACCCAAAAGATCAAATTCAGGAGCAATTCACACCAAATCTGCCGGATACCATGGCCACCAGCAGCAGAAGC
>JAGTVF010000212.1 GCA_018224315.1 Desulfobacterales bacterium
TAAAATCACCATCAGTGTGGGGATCAGTGAAATTGCCGGCACGGATGCCAGCATAGAGGATGTGATGAAACGGGCCGATGCCTGCCTTTATAAGGCCAAGGAAAACGACCGCAACCGTGTGGTGGGGCATTGAAAAACGCTCAGGCAGCAAACGGTTGCGAGCCGGCCCGACAACAGGGATCAAAAACGGTTTCACATGATGCCCGGAAAAACAACCGATTTCCGGCCCCCTGAGAATACCGGGGCATGAAGGCATTCTCATCCGGGGGCTGAATCTATTCGGTTGTCGTGCTCTGAAAGGCTTCAGGGCCCTGGCTGAATGTTTTTTCATACTGCTTGTTGACATGTTCTGCATTGCCCCCCGGCAATCCCTGAACCGGCTGCACCCCGCCGGCTTCCGGGCGAAGAACCTGTGAATAGTTAATCAACTCAACCGACTGGCCCCAGTTTTGGTGCAGTGCACTTTCCCGGGCGGAATGTTTGCCGGCGCAGCCCCATGTGAAAGACAGGGCAATGATGGTCAGGATGAAAAATATATTGCAAACACGAATCATCTTTTCGCTCCTTTTTCTTGAGTCAACCGAAATCATGTAAAAATCCTGAAAAAACCCCGAATGAAAATCCCCCCGGGCCAATTCACAGCCCGGGGGTTGTCTGCCTATTTTTTCAAAAAGACTTCCGGAAACACGCCTTCCACCCGGCGGTTTTTCTGCCGGCCGGCATCGGTCTTATTGTCTGCCACCGGCCGGGACTCGCCATATGCCTCGGTGGAAATTCGAGACTCAGAGATGCCGAACTCCTCCACCAGGTACTGCTTGACACTCTCTGCTCTTTTCCTGGAAAGATCCAGGTTGTATTCCCGGGTGCCGATACTGTCGGTATGGCCCTCCACCACAATGGTTATCCCGGGGCGGTCCTGGAGAAAGTCGGCGGCTTTCTTTAATTCACTGTGATACTTAGGCTTGACAACCGCCTTGTCAAAATCAAATTTGACATCCAGGGTCATGCGCTTGGCAATCGGGCAGCCGTCTTCATCCACTACCAGATCGCCGGGGGTGTCGGGACATTTGTCCAGGTAATCGGGCACCCCGTCACCGTCGCTGTCCCGGATGACCCTGTAGAAAATTTCCCGGACAAATTCCTCCCTTAACCGGGGATCCTGGACATCCTCTCCTGAAATAACCAGGGAACAGTTTTCCAGACCGCTCATGCGCCCGACAGATTCTTTTTCCTCCGGGGTATGGGCATAGCTGACAAAATGAAAGCACAGATCAAACTGCTCATAGAGTTCTTTCATGACCGTTTCCGGCGCGCCCCCCTTGTTTTCACCACCGTCTGAGAACAAAATCAGGGCGGTGGTGCCCTCCAGGCGGCTTAAAACCGGCTTTAGCTGCTCCAGTCCCTTTTCAAGGGAGGTCTGGGGACCCAGGTGTCTGGCCGGCAGGGGCGTCTGGGCAATGGCAAATTCAAACCGGTTGGTATCATAGGCAGACATGTCCTGATAGATGCTCAGGGACGGGGCGATTTTAAACAAACCCGACTGAAGCGGCAGCGGCGGGATATCCTTGTTGACTGCCGCCATTGCTTCCCGGGCCAGAACCGATCTTCTGGTTGTTTCCGCCCTGTAGATTTCATCCATGGAGCTTGTTGCATCATAGAGGAAAAGAAAATTGTCCACCTTTGCCTGATACATGGTGGTCTGGGCCAATGCCTCGGCGCCCGCGAAAATCAAGGCAATAAGCACAAGCACTGCACTGAATCTGATTTGACATTTCCGGTTCACAGCTACCTCCTTGACGAATTTTTGCCAAAAGTCCCCTGAATCATGAATTGCAACAACAGGCGCACATCACTTTAACTCCAGGCCTGCCAGCTGCAGGTTGTCCTTGTGCCCTTTTTCCCCGTCAAAAAACACGCTTTTGTGCGCAATCATATCCTGGCCGATCAAGACCTTGATTTTAATCCCCCGGGGACCCAGTGCAGCCACCTTGTCCATGTCCTGCCATCCGGGGATCTGCTTTGCCACTTCATAGGCTTCATGCATATAGCCCGGACAGTAGAAAATCTTTGTTTTTTGAAAACCGAAATGAGCGGCATTGGTCAGGCGGGTGACTGAAAAATCTTCCTTTTTCAAATATTGCCCGACTTTTGCAGCCATTGCAGTGACCCCGTTTCCGTTGGAAATTTCAATTTTTGCGGGAGAGGCGACATTTTTATTGTCCCGGATACCCGCCCTGGGGCGTTTTATATCTGCTGCCATGCTTTTTGCCCTCTTTGGGGCAGAGACCATGGCAATCACCGCTGTTTTGGCCTCTTTTGCATCTGCCTGCGCCGCTTTTGCCGGCTCTGCTTTTTCCGGCTGCGCTTTTTGCGGCTCTGCTTTTTCCGGCTGCGCCGGGTGCACCGAGATCCTGTCCGGCGCTTTTGCCGGGTTTGCTTTTTTGTTTAAAAAAGCCAGTTCCCTGTAAAAATCCGGTTGTTGATGGTCTTTGATTTGTTTTCTGGCCAGGCCGTACCGGCCGGTTTTAAAATAGGCAAGGGCCAGGTTGTTATGGTATCGCGGATCCTGATCATTTAGCTTAATGGCCGTTTGAAAGGCATTGACAGCAGCATCCAGTTTGCCGGCAAGCAGACAGGAATACCCGAGATTGTTGTATGCATAATCCAGGCGGGGGTTGATTTCTATGGCCTTTTTATAATAGGAAATGCCTTTGTCATAGTCGCCGAGCCGGTCATAACATATGCCCAGGGCATTGAGGCTTTGCACATGGGCCGGATCCACCGCGAGAATTTTTTCAAACTCCTCGATGGCCAGTTGATATTTCTGCCGGTCTTTTAAGAAACAGGCATACTTGTAGTCATTGGCCAGTATTGCCGGACTGGGCCGGATCCGGGAAACAAATTCCTGAACCTCGCTGTCATCCATGCCCCGCCGGAACCCAAACCGGGACTCGCTGAAAGAAGCGCAGGACGCCAGAAAAAAAAGCATCATCATCAGGCTGATCATTTTTGTTTTCAACATTGGCCATCCTTTTCGGAAATTGTGGACGGGGTGTCCGGCCCCCAAAAACCGGTCCTGTTAATCCGCATGAAGACGCATTTTCAACTTGCTTTTGTTTCTGCCGGCCACGGCATAAAAGGAAGGATCCAGTTCCATGGCTTTTTTGAAACACTGATTTGCCTCTTGTGTTTTTCCCTGGCTCAAATAAACACATCCCAGGTTGTTATACGCCTGGGGCGCTTTTCCCCCCTTTTTAAACCATTTCAGGGCCTCGTCGTATTTTCCCAGCCTGGAGAGCACCAGACCCATGTTGTTGTAAACCCGGCTCTGGGTGTATTGTTTTTCCAGGGCCTGCCTGAAGGCGGCAAGGGCTTTTTCGTTTTTGCCCGCAAGGGTATAAGACACCCCGAGGTTGTTATAGAGCAGGCCCATGTCCGGCTTGATCAAAGTTGCGGCGGTATAGGCATCTGCGGCCTTTTCATGCTGCTGCTGATAATCATAAACAATGCCCAGCACATTATGGGCCACCCACAATGTCGGATCCAGTTTTACGGCGTTCTTCAGATGCTCGCAGGCCGCCGGATATTGTCTTTGATGGAAAAGGGCCAGGCCCAGAGACTGATGCGAGTCTGCGTGCTGCGGGTCTTTTTCAATGGCCTCTTTAAACACTTTGGCCGCATTGTCGTATTTCTTTGCCACAAGAAACAAAACCCCCTTTTTATAATAAATTTCCGTGTCATCAGGGGCTTTTTCAAGGGCCTTTTCATAATTGAGATAGGCCATGTGAAAATTGCGCCGGTTAAGATAAGCATCACCTGCTCTTTCAAGGTCTTTGGCCGACATCTCAATTGCATCGTTTTCCTGGTTTCCCACGGCCAATGCACTGCCCCCCAACGACCCCGGAGACCGGCCCAAAGAACCGGAACGCGAAAAATCCGGTGCGGATTGATGAAAACCTTCCTTTGTTGTCCCGGCACACCCGGTCAGCAGGCCGGATAAAACCAGCAAGGCCGACAGCAGAAACAAGGGTATGTATTTGTCAGATTTCATGATTCTCCATTTCTTCGGGTCTATTTCAAAAACGTCTGAAACACCTGGATTGCCGCCGGGCCGAGGATCACCACAAACAGGGCCGGGAAAATAAACAGGATGCAGGGAAAAAGCAGCTTGGTGGGCAGCTTGGCGGCTACCTCCTCGGCTTTCTGGCGCCTGTTGGTCCTGAATGTATCCGAATAGACCCTGAGGGCACCGGAAACACTGGTGCCAAACTGGAAGGTCTGGTTTAACAGACCGATAAAACTTTTTACCTCATCGAGATCCGCCCGCCTGGACAGGTTGTTTAACGCGTCCTGCCGGGATTTTCCGGACCGCATTTCAAAATTCACCAGCCGGAACTCATCGCTGATATCCTTGTTTGAAAACCGCAGCTCCTCGGCCACCCGGTAGATGGCCGAATCCAGCCCAAGGCCCGCCTCTGAGCACACAACCAGCAGATCAAGGGCATCCGGAAAACCCAGCAGTATCCTTTCCTTTCTTTCCCGAATCCGCATGGCCAGCCAGAAGTCGGGGAAATAATAGCCCGCAAAAGCAAAACCAAGGCAGAAAAACATGTTCCAGGTAAACGGCATCAGCACCTTCATGTTTGCTGTAATCAGCAGATAAAGGGCGGGAAGCGCCAGCACCAGAATGGTTTTGCACCCATAGAACACAAACACGGCATTGGGGCGTCGGATGCCTGCCCGCAGGAACTTAAGCCGCATTGCGGAATGATCAATGGAATTCACCGGGGTGGTTTTTGCCCCAAACCGGCTTATCAGCCCCAGCAGGCCTGCAAAAATGCCACCTTCGCGCCCGGACTCACCGGTTTTGTCATAAAAATGATCGTTTCGCTCAGCGCCCTCTTTTGTTCTGGACAGCATTTTTTTCTTTTTCTGATTCCAGAGGACATATTGATATATGCCCATGGCCAGAAAACAGATCATCAGAAAAAAAAGCACAGACACGAAAAGCGCGATTTGCTGCTGGTTGCTGAAATCCATTGTTCCCCCGTGGTCAGGCCTTTATCCTGATAATTTTTTTCATCATCAATATGCCGGCAATGATCATGCACCCGGCTATGACCAGCATGATGTTGCCCGCAGGCTCCTTTAACAGGATGGACATGTAGTCATAATTGATCACGTACAAAACAAGAAAAACAATAACGGGTATGGCAATCAAAACGCCTGCGGAAAACTTCCCCTCTGCCGAAAGGGTCCGGACGTGATTGTAGAACTTGAACCGTTCCCGGATCAGCCGGGCGTTGTTTTCCATGATCTCAGCGAGATTGCCGCCGGTTTCACGCTGCAGGATCACCGAAACCACGAAAAACCGGAGATCCTGACAGTCCACCCGATTGGCCAGGTTCTTTAACGCCTCGGATATGGAAACCCCGAAATTGATTTCATTGATGGTTTCCTCAAACTCGGTGCCAAGGGGATCATCAAACTGGTCGGCCGTGAGTTTCAATCCCGAGGTAAATGCGTGACCCGCCTTTAACGAACGGGCGATCAGGTCCAGGGCCTCGGGCAGCTGGCGCTGAAACTTTTGCATTCTCGCGTTTTTCCGCACAGACAGCCAGATCCACGGAACAGCGAAAACAATCAATGCCGGCAAAAACGCCAGCCCTGCCTTGCGGGTGATCTGGGAGACCACAAAAAACACGATCACAGCCGACAGAATCGAGATCAGGATAAACACGCTCAGGGGATAGCGGGTATTTGCCTGCTTTCTGAGTTTTTCCAGGTCATGGACCACCGGCATAACGGAAAGAATCCGGTGCAGAGTGGGCACGTCGCTGAATTTTTCGCTTCTCAAAATACCCGGGCCGGACGCCTGGAACTGTCGCCCGGAAAGCTGCCTGACCCGCTTTCGGACACTGGAGCGCTCCGGCTGCACAAGGAGCCTGCGGGCATACATGAGCAGCTCAATAAGGATCACTGAAGGAATAAACAATGCCAGCGTCAGGATAAAAAGGTCCATAGGTCTTCCTTATACCGGTATCTAGAAATATCTTCCGGGAGCAAACAAGCCCTCCGGGATTTTGACCCCGGCCTGCTCGAATCTCTCCAGAAATTTGGGCCGAACCCCGTGGAAAACAAAGTCTCCGCGAATCCAGCCGTCGGCATCAATATGGCTTTGCTTAAAGGAAAAAATCTCCTGCAGGGTGATCACGTTGCCTTCCATGCCCACGATTTCCTGGAGGCTGACAACTTTTCGGGTCCCGTCGGTCATGCGCGAGACATGAATGATCACATCCAGGGCAGAGCTGATGTAGCGCCGCAGAAAATCACTGGGAATTTCGAAATTGGCCATGGCCACCATTGTCTCCAGCCGCATGAGGGCATCTCTGGGCGTGTTGGCGTGAATGGTGGTCAGAGACCCGTCATGGCCGGTGTTCATGGCCTGGAGCATATCAAAGGACTCCTGGCCCCGCACCTCTCCCACGATGATTCTGTCCGGGCGCATCCGCAGACTGTTGATGACCAGCTGCCGCTGGGTCACCTCCCCCCTGCCCTCGGTATTGGGGGGGCGGGTTTCCAGGCGGACAACGTGCTCCTGCTGGAGCTGGAGCTCTGCGGAATCCTCAATGGTGACAATCCGCTCATTGCTTGCGATGTATCTGGAAATCACGTTTAAAAGCGTGGTTTTGCCGCTGCCCGTGCCCCCGGAAATCAGGACGTTGAGCTGGGATTTGACCACGCCCTTTAATATTTCCGCAATTTCGGGAGACACTGTCCCGCCGGTGAGCAGATCCTCCATTTCCATGGCATCCACGGCAAAGCGCCGGATGGACAAAATGGGCCCGTCAATGGACAGGGGCGGGATAATCGCGTTGACCCGGGAGCCGTCGGCCAGCCGGGCATCGACCATGGGCGAGGATTCATCCACGCGCCGGCCCACAGATGAGACAATCTTGTCAATGATTTTCATCATGTGGGCATTGTCTTTGAACCGGCCCTCGGTGAGCTCAAGCTTGCCAAAGCGCTCCACGTAGATCTGGCTGTAGGTATTGACCAGGATATCGGATACCGTGGGGTCCTGTAAAAACGGCTCCAGGGGGCCAAGCCCCAGCACCTCGTCCTGGATTTCCGTGATGAGCCGCTCTCTTTCCAGAGAATTCAAGGGAACGGAATGGCCGTTGTCCCGCAATATCTTCTGCAGCAGTTTCTTGAGTTCATTCCTCAGGGTGTTCGGGCTGTATTCCTCGATCATGGAGAGATCCACAATTTCCAGGAGCTGATCATGAATTTTGGTTTTTAATTCAAAATACTCCTCGGGAA
>JAGTVF010000213.1 GCA_018224315.1 Desulfobacterales bacterium
CATAGATCCCGACATTGCCCGCCGGCCCTACGATGCCCCGGATTACCCGGAAATTGCCAACGCCGCTTTAAAAGAAATGCACCGGCAGGTGGGCGACCTGGTGGTCAACCCGCAGGGGACTGCAGTGCACGGCCTGCTGGTGCGCCATCTGGTGCTGCCGGAAAACCTGGCCGGCACCAGGGAGGCCATGGCCTTTATTGCAAAAGAGATTTCCCCGAACACTTATGTCAATGTCATGAGCCAGTACCGGCCCATGGGCCATGCCGCAAAAGTGCCGGAACTGGCCCGGCCGGTTGGGGCCCGGGAATACCGGGATGCCCTAAATGAAGCCAGAGAGGAAGGAATTCACAGACTTGACAGACCGTAAAACCGGTATTTCCGGACAATATCCTTATACGCCCCTGGCCCGGTCCTATAAAAACCAATTCGGTTTTTCCGTGGCCTGCCCGTCGTTTATCTATCCGGACCACATCCTGCCCAATGTTTCCATGCTGGCCCCGTTTATGGATGAAATCGAGGTGCTGGTGTTTGAAAGCGCACCCGCAGACAATCTCCCCCCTCAGGACGATATCCGGCAGATGGCGGCCCTGGCGGAAAATCAGCAAATTTCCTACAACGTGCACCTGCCCACAGATGTCAACATCACAGATGCGGACCCCGCCCGTCGGAAACAAGCCATTGAACGCATCGTCGCGGCCGCAGACCGGGCCCGGCCCCTTGCGCCCGTGACCTGGACCCTGCATCTGCCTTTTGAAGAAAACAGCACAGATGCGGCCACGGTGCAAAAATGGCAGAAACGGGCCATTGATGCATTAAAACGGCTGCTGACCAAAAGCCAGATTGACCCCCGGCACATCTCCATTGAAAACCTGGATTATCCGCCCGGATGGATGGAGCCCCTGGCAGACGCCATGGATCTTTCCGTGTGCCTGGATATCGGACATCTGATGGAGCATGGTTTTGATCTCATGGAAACTTTTGAACTTTTCCGCCGCAGGATCACGATTCTGCATTTATACGGCGGCGTGGCCGCGGGCCGGGGCCACATGGGGCTGGATTGTCTGGAAGCCCGCCACATGCCGGCTGTATCGCAGATTTTAAACGGATTTAACGGCACTGTCAGTCTGGAGGTGTTTTCCTTAAAGGATCTGAGCAAATCCCTGCCTGTCCTGGAGCGCCTTGTTTCCTGAAGGCCCTGCAAAAATAGGTTTGCCAGGATTTTCGCATATGGCCGGCTGACTGGAAATATGAAGCAACAGATGTTTTTTATCGGTATGTTCCCTGAATTCGAGGGCAGCGTCTGGATTTTTTGCAAGGCGCTGCAGATATCCCTTGACTTTGTTGGCAGCAATTGGTTAGGGATTTTAAAAAAATTGAAGCAGGACGTTTTTTTGCAAACGGAACACGGTGCAAATCCGTGACGCTCCCGGCGCTGTGAACCGGTAAGCGCCCGCGCGCATGCAGGGCCATGGCCCTGCGGTCACTGCCGGTTTTCAGGCCGGCGGGAAGGCGCGCGCGGGATTTAAAACCGGCAAGTCAGAAGACGTGCAAGAAAACGCGAATTTGCGGAATCCGATGGCAAAGGGTTCCGGCGGGAAAACTGATGTTTTCCGGTCGGAACCCTTTTTTTGTTAAAAGGTCCGCAGTCACAAAAAAGGAGAGACATAATGAATCTTAACGAAGCCATTGAAAAAATCCGCCCCCCGGACAAACAATATGAGCAGAAAGCCGCCGCCCGGCTGGCCGATCAGGCCCGGCCCGGCGGCAGCCTGGGAATGCTGGAAGATGCGGCCCGGCGCCTGGCGGGCATGGCCCGGAGCCTGGATGTGCACTTGAACCGCAAGATCATCGTTACCTGCGCGGGAGATCACGGCGTGGTGGAGGAAGGGGTGAGCCTTTTTCCCCAGGAGGTCACGGCCCAGATGGTTTACAATTTTGTGGACGGCGGGGCATCAATCAATGTGCTGGCCCGACATGCCGGCGCAGAAGTCCGGGCCGCGGATCTGGGTGTCAATCATGATTTTAAAAAAGATCTGCCGATCTTTCATGAAAAGATTCGAAAAGGAACAGACAATCTTCGGCGAAAACCCGCCATGAGCCGCCAGGAAGCTGTTTTCTCCATTGAGGCTGGCATCCGCATCGCCGAACAGCTGCACACCGCACAACCGGTGGACCTGCTGGGCACCGGGGATATGGGCATCGGCAACACCACCCCCTCTTCTGCGGTGATTGCGGCATTTTCCGGCATTGACCCGGAAAAACTCGTGGGTCGGGGCACGGGCATTGATGATGCCGCCCTGGCAAACAAGATCGAGGTGATCCGCGGTGCCCTGGACCTGCATTCCCCGGACCCGAAAGATCCCCTTGACGTACTGGCCAAAGTAGGCGGTTTTGAAATCGGCGGGTTGGCCGGCCTGGTCATTGGCGGGGCCACACTGGGGTTTCCCGTGGTCTGCGACGGCCTGATCGCCACGGCCGGGGCCCTGATCGCATGCGAGCTGGCCCCCGGGGCCAAAGACTGGCTGTTTACAAGCCACCGTTCCGTGGAAGTAGGCCACCAGTTCATGATCGACCGTTTGGGCATGCAACCGCTGCTGGATCTCGGTCTCCGGCTTGGGGAAGGCACGGGTGCGGCCCTGGCCATGGAACTTTTGGATGCCGCCACCCGGGTGCTGGCGGAAATCCGCACATTTGAGGAAGTCAGCATCAGAAACGCCCAGAAAGAGTAAAATTTTTAAAATTACCTGCTGCAGCAAACGAAATTTAAGGGCGTAAAGGCAGGTTTTTTTGCTGATGACGATGTCTGAATTTTTGGGAAAGGCCCAACAAAAACGGGCTTGTCAGGATTTTCGCATGTGGCGGGATCGGGGTGGGTTTGTTTGTCTGCGGATCGCTTTCGGCGATCGGCCCGCGGCCCTGGCTGGAATTTCAAAAACTCGGGCGCAGGCGCCCTCAGACAGTTTGAAATTCCGGACGCCAGGCCCGCGGGCCGATCTTTGGCCGAAACCGCTCCAATGCAGCCAAACAAACCCACCCCGACCCCGCCACATGGCCAGCATTCTGGGAATAGGAACTCTACTGCGTTTTTACCGAAAAACTCTTCTGAGTTCGAGGAGGGCTCCGGTGTAGGTCAATCCGGAGGGCTTTTCCAGTTTCCTTTGCAGAAAGATCGAGCTTGCAATGGATCACCAAGGAAACCCGGAGGGCGGGGGCGGATTTTTGAAGCG
>JAGTVF010000214.1 GCA_018224315.1 Desulfobacterales bacterium
GCGGTGACTGGCCGCCCCATTGCGTCCAGGACACGCCGGGTGCCGCGTTTCACAAAGACCTGAACCTTCCGGCCAATACCGTGGTGATCACCAAGGGCGTGCGGTTTGACCAGGATCAGAATTCGGCTTTTGACCAGACCGGCCTGGTCGAGGAATTCCGCCGTTCCGGTATCCATCGGGTTTTTGTGGCCGGCCTTGCCCTGGATGTCTGCGTGCAGGCAACAGTGATCGATGCTTTAAATGAGGGTTTTGAAACAGTGGTGCTCCTGTCCGCCACCCGGCCGGTGACCGAAGAAGGCGGCCGGATTGCCGTGGAAAACATGAAAAAAACCGGGGCTGTGATTTATGACGGGTGATGGCCCTGCCCGGGCGATACGCTTTTGTGGTGTAGCAGGGGGCCGTGGCCGCCGCCCATGGCGTGGTCTGCCGAGATTGAAATGAGATTGGCCGTCAGGTCCACGGCAGAGTAAAATGCCTGTTCGGGCGTGTTGTCCCTGGCCAGAAATGCGGCAAAAGCAGAGGAAAACGTGCATCCCGTGCCATGGGTGTTGCGGGTGTGGATATGGGGATGGGCTGCGGTGACCGCCCGGACGGCCTTGTTCTCCCGGAAAACAAACCAGTCCGTGACCGTGGCTTCCCCCTCCTTTTTCTGCTGTGAATGCCCGCCTTTTAAAACCGCACCGCAAAGATCGGGATACTGTTTTAAAAGTTGCCGGCCCGCGGCCTCCATGTCCGTGACAGGGCCCTGGCAAAGGATTTCCAGTTCTGCCAGGTTGGGGGTGATGTAATCTGAAGCCGGAATCATTCGGGTCATCAGGGAGTTGACGGCGGCCTGATCAATGAGGCGGTGGCCGCTGGTGGAAACCATCACCGGGTCGCAGACAACGGGCAGATCCTTTATCCGGCCGGCGATGATTTCGCATATCTCCTGGTTGGGCAGCATGCCGAGCTTGACCGCATGGACCCGGATATCGGCCAGAACACTTGCTATCTGCTGGTCCACAAATTCCGCGGGCACGGCCATGGCCCCGTCCACGCCCCGGGTGTTCTGGGCGGTCAGGGCCGTGATCACTGCCGCCCCGTAAACACCGGCGGCCATAAAGGTTTTCAAATCCGCCTGTATTCCGGCCCCGCCCGAGGGATCGGAGCCGGCAATGGAAAGCACTGTGGGTATTTTTGCAGCATTTTCTGTCATGGTTGCCTGCCTGTTGGCGTTTGATCAAAAAAGAACCGACTGTGATAATAACGCAGATTTCCGGGATTGTCCATTTTCAGGCCGGCCAAAAAAGCAAAAACCCGCAGCAGCGGCCCTCTGAACGCCGTGCTGCGGGTTTTTTTGAAGCCGGGCCTTATATCAACAGGCTTTGGCGGGTTTAGCTGTTGAGAATCTTTTTTGCGGTTTCGTCATTGGCGTCGCAGACAAACGGGATGCCGGTGATTTCCGCGGTCTCCCGGTTGCCGGAAAAAAGATCCTCCCGGGCCACCTCAGGCATGGAAAATTTGCGTGCCCCGGCCATGAGCTGCTGCAGCCCGCAGGTCAGCTTGTCAGCCAGGGTCCAGAACCCGATGGCCCCGTAGGGGATGTTTTTCATTTCGTCTTTGCCCACCCGTGCTTCCACGTCATAATAGCTGGCAAAGATTTCCTCCGGAGTGGTGCCGAGGCTGCTGACGGTTTTGGGCAGCTTGTCCCAGTTGCCGGAAACCTTTTCCCGGCGTTCCGGATGGATGGCCCCTTCGATGTTGGCGCCCAGAAATCCCGGGATCATGATGGCCCGTCCCATGCACACCAGCTTGGTGTACGGGGCGCCCAGGGCCATGGCTTTGAAAATGTGGTCTTCTAAGGCAAAGCCGCCGGCAAAGGAAAGATCCACAACATCTTCGCCCTTTGCGGCCAGGATGCTGTTGTATTCATGGGCCTTGGCATGCAGGTGCAGGGAGGGTACGCCCCAGCTCTGCATCATGTTCCAGGGACTCATTCCCGTCCCGCCGCCCGAGCCGTCAATGGTGAGCAGGTCCAGTTTTGCGTCCGTGGCAAACTTGATGGCCATGGCCAGCTCTTCCATGCCGTAGGAGCCCGTCTTGAGCGAAATGCGCTTAAACCCGAGGCTTCGCAGATATTCCACGCTTTTCATGAACTCTTCGCGCACCAGGTCCGCCCGGCCCAGGTTGGTGGCGCCCAGCCGGCTGTGGCGGGCAAAAGAGGTGATGGAGCCGTGATTGAAGGCCTCCTGCACCGAGGGTTTTTCCGGGTCCGGGTCCACCACATAGCCGCGTTTTTTCAAAAATATGGCAAAATCGAGGCTGGTGACCTGGATTTCACCGCCGATGTCTTTGGCCCCCTGGCCCCATTTGAGCTCCAGGATGCACTTGTTGCCGTATTTTTCGGCAATGTATTCGGCAACACCGTTTCGGGTGTCTTCCACGTTCATCTGAACAATGATGGCACCGTAGCCGTCGTTGTAGCGCAGATAGGAGTCAATGCGCCGGTCGAGTTCCGGGGCCTTGGTGATCCGGCCGTTGGCCATTTCCGACTCCCGGTCCACGCCCACCACGTTTTCGCCGATCACCACGGGAATGCCCACCAGGGATGCGCCGATGGCAAAGGAATCCCAGTATTTGGCCGCCACAAAGGTCGAGCCCAGGGCGCCGGTCATCAAAGGAACGCGGGCCTTGGTCTTGATTTCCTTGCCGAATTCGGTCTCCAGGCTCACATTGGGAAAAATGCAGTCATCCGGGTCCGTGGACAGGCCCTGGGCCAGGCCGTGGGAGCCGTAGGCATAGCCCTGAATCCGCAGGGAATTGTAGGATGCGCCCACGTGGGTGGTGTTGTTGGCCCCGGCGGTGACAATACCGAAGCTTCTGGGATACAGCAGTTTGCGTCCCACCAGGCTGGACATAAAGGTTTCGCACTTGCCCTGGCAATCGGCCCGGCACAGGGTGCACAGGCTCGATTCAGCCGGGTTGCCCCGGTTGGCGGTGCCCAGTACGTCATTGGTTTTGGAAAAACGCAGTTCAGACATGATTCTCCTCCTTGGTGCAAATTTTTCGGTATTAAATTATTATAAATTATTTCAGTATGTTATACTTTTATGAAGTTGAACAAAAAAAAGCGCCTCTAAGCCGTTGTGCAATAGAGACGCCTTTGTCTGTTCAATAATCAGTAAAACCTGCACGCCATTGTGCAAATTAACAAGTATTTATTAGTTCAAGGAGATGTTTTTGTCAAGGTTTTTATGAAAATCTTTGCATTCACCTCAGTAAAGTTCTTCTGAAAGCAGGATGGCCTCTGCAATGCTGCGCATGGATTTGCGCGAATCCATGCTTTTTTTCTGTAACCGGCGATAGGCCTCGTCGGCATCAATTTGGCTTCGCTGCATCATGGCCTCCTTGGCCCGCTCCACGAGCTTGCGTGTTTCCAGTTCCTCCTGGATTACCTTGGTCTTGATCACCAGTTCTGAGTTGTAAATGGCCACAGCCGCCTGGTTGGCCACGGTGGTGATCAGGTTGACCTCCACGTCGGTAAAGTCGTGGGTCTCTGAGGTAAAGCAGTTGAGCACGCCGATGACCCGCTCATCGTGGAGCAGGGGAACGCTGGCCAGGGACTTGAGCCCCAGGCTCCGGGCCATGTCCTTTTCCTTGAACCGGGGCTCGGATAACACATCCTTGATGATCAACGGGTGTTTTTCCGCGGCCACATAGCCCACCACGCCTTCGTTGATGTTTAACACCCGGTCCTTGACATACGCGGGCTCAATGGTCTGGGTGGCCTTCAGACGCAGACGGTTGCGGCCATTGCCTTCTTCGATCAGCCACAGGGAACAGATCTGCACCCCGGTGACCTGGGCCGTGACCATAACAATGAGCTTTAAGATCTCTTCGAGGTAGAGATCCGAGTTGATGGCATGGCTGATATCCATCAATGCCTTGATATACTTGTCCGTGCTCACAGCACCCTTGGAATCCATGGTACCGCCGAAAGGTGAAAAGGTTAATAGCAGTGTTCTGCAGACGGAAAGGCGCCCGAGGTCACCTCGTCAACATAGGAGCGCAGGCCGTCCATGGCGTTTTGCCGGAGCTGCGCGTATTGCTTGACAAACTTGGGCACATGGCCCCCGTTTAATCCCAGCATGTCGTGGATCACCAGGACCTGGCCGTCGCAGTCCGGCCCGGCGCCAATGCCGATGGTGGGAATGCGGGTGCTTTTGGTGATGGCCTCTGATATGTCTGCGGGAATGCCCTCAAGGACCACAGAAAAGGCGCCGGCTGACTCAACCCGCCGGGCGTCTTCCATGAGCCGCTCCCGGTCGCGCTGGACCCGGAATCCGCCCATCTGGTGCACCGACTGGGGAGTGAGCCCGATGTGGGCCATGACCGGGATCCCGGCCTGGGTCATGGCGGCAATGGTATCGGCAACAGATGCCCCGCCTTCGAGTTTGACCGCCGATGCCCCGGCTTCTTTTAAAAACCGGCCGGCGTTGACCAGGGCTTCGGATCCGGAGCTCTGGTAGGACATAAACGGCATGTCGCCCACCACCATGGCCGTGCGGGCGCCTTTGGCCACAATGCGGGTGTGATAAATCATCTCGTCCATGGTCACCCCGAGGGTGGTGGCCTCGCCCTGGATTGCCATGCCAAGGGAATCTCCCACCAGCAGCACGTTTACACCGGCCTCATCGGCCATCTGCGCAAAGGGGTGGTCATAGGCGGTTACAACTGTGATTTTTTCGCCCTTGTTTTTCATGTCCAGGAGTTTTTTCGTGGTTACTGCGCTTGCCATGATCGATCTCCTTTTCGGCCTGCGAAATCATTTGCCGGGATTGCCGGGTATCTGAATTTTCTTGTATAGAGTCCGCTCCCGGGATGTCAAGTGCAACATATGGGTTGACAAGATTTTGTTATTTTTCGTATCTATACAGGATTATACAATTTGCGGCCTGAGGGCCATGTTATACAATCCTGCAACCATTATAATCATCACCAGCAGGGTCACAATAATTTCCATTCGGAACGGCAGGTCTTTTTTATGGTGCGGGCCTGGCCGGACCAGTTGATTTGCGGACGCTAATGATACAGCTTGTCAGGGGTTTTAAAGACATTCTGCCCCCGGAAACCTCGGTGTGGCAGTCCATTGAAGATACGGCCAGGCGGCATTTTGAAAATTTCGGTTTCCGGGAAATCCGGCCGCCGGTACTTGAGCAGGCCGCGCTTTTTCAGCGAAGTATCGGGGAGCATACCGATATCGTGGAAAAGGAGATGTATACCTTTGCCGGAAGCCGCGACACCCTGCTGACCCTGCGGCCCGAGGCCACGGCATCAGTGGTGCGCGCCTATATCCAGCACAAAATTTATGCCGCCGACCCTGCTGCCCGGTTTTACACCATCGGTCCCATGTTTCGAAAGGAGCGGCCCCAGAAGGGCCGTTACCGGCAGTTTTACCAGATCAACGCCGAGGTCTTCGGGGTGGATTCCCCGTATATGGACGCCCAGCTCATTTACATGTGCATGACCTTTTTCCGGCGGCTTTCGGTTTCCGGCCTGCAGGTGCATTTAAATTCCCTGGGTTGCCCTGAATGCCGGCCGGCGTTTCGGCAGAAGCTCTCGGAAATGCTTGCCGGCCGGGCGGAGAATTTGTGTCCGGACTGTTTGCGCCGCCTGGAGAAAAATCCTTTGCGCGTGCTGGACTGCAAGGTGCCGGCCTGCCGGGCGGCAGTGGCCGATGCCCCGTCCATGCTTGATTTTCTCTGCGATGACTGCGGGCAGCACTTCCGGACCGTGCAGGCCGCCCTGGCGGATATGGATATTGATTTTCAGATCGATCCCCGCCTGGTACGGGGGCTTGATTATTACACGCGAACGGCCTTTGAAATCCAGACCTCGGAACTCGGGGCCCAGAACGCGGTTGCCGGCGGCGGCCGCTACGACCAGCTCGTGGAAATGCTTGGCGGCCCGGCCCAGCCGGCCATCGGGTTTGCCATCGGTCTGGATCGTCTGGTGGAGCTGTTTTGCGCCAAGTTTCCGGCTTCGGAAACAGGGCCGGAGGTGTTTTTTCTGCCCATGGGAGATGCCGCCCGCAAGCGGGTTGCCAAATGGTCAAGCGAGCTGGCAAACGCGGGCGTGCGCGTGGAAGCGGATTTTTCAGGCCGGAGTCTAAAGGCCCTCATGCGCCGGGCCGACCGCATGGGCGCGGCCCGGGTGTTGATTGTGGGCGATCAGGAGTTGGCTGAAAACAAGGCGGTTTTACGGGACATGAAAACCCGGGACCAGGCGGAGGTGCCCATGGACCGGCTAGTAGAATTTATATCCGAGCATGTGGGGCGGTAGGGAAAAATGATTTTCCGGCCGATTGAATTTGAAAATCTGCATTTGTTTGCAAAAAAAAGCATCCATAAGGAGTCAAGGGGTTGAACGATACATTGGGAGATATGCGGCGGAGCCATCACTGCAACGCCCTGGGCGCGGCCGATGCCGGCGCGCAGGTGGTGCTGATGGGCTGGGTGCAGCGGCGCCGGGACCACGGCGGCGTAATATTTATTGATTTGCGGGACCGGGAAGGCATCACCCAGGTGGTGTTCAATCCCGACCGGAATGCGGCGGTGCATGAAAAGGCCCATGCCATTCGCAGTGAATATGTGATAGCCGTTCGGGGGGTGGTGGAAAAACGGCCCGAGGGGATGACCAACCCGCTTCTGGCAACCGGTGAAATCGAGGTCATGGTCTCGGAATTAAAGATCTTAAACCGGGCCCAGACACCGCCGTTTATGATTGAAGACCAGGTGGATGTCAATGAGAACACCCGGCTGGCCAACCGCCACATTGACCTGCGCCGGCCGTCTTTGCAAAAAAACATCATGATGCGCCACCGGGCTGCGGCCGCCGCGCGCCGGTATTTAAACGACCAGGGATTTCTCGATATTGAAACGCCGTTTTTAACCCGCAGCACCCCTGAAGGCGCCCGGGATTATCTGGTGCCCTCCCGGCTGAATCCGGGTTCGTTTTACGCGCTTCCCCAGTCGCCCCAGCTTTTCAAGCAGCTGCTGATGATTTCGGGCTTCGAGCGGTATTACCAGATCGTGCACTGCTTCAGAGACGAGGATCTGCGGGCCGACCGACAGCCGGAATTCACCCAGATCGACATGGAGATGTCTTTTGTGGGCGAAGAAGACGTCATGGCTGAGGCCGAAGGGCTCATTGCTGCGATTTTCCGGGAGGTGGGCCGGATTGAGGCAAGCCCTCCGTTTGCCCGGATGACCTACCAGGAGGCCATGGACCGCTACGGCCTGGACCGGCCTGATACCCGTTTTGGCTTAGAGCTTTGCGATATCTCCGATATTGTGGCGGAGTCCGGGTTTAACGTTTTTTCCAATACAGTGAAAAAAGGCGGCATTGTCAAGGCGCTAAACGCCAGAGGGTGTGCGGGTTTTACCCGCAAGGAGATCGATGATTTCACCGATTTTGTGGCCGTATACCGGGCAAAGGGCCTGGCCTGGATCCGGGTCAAGGAAGGCGAGTGGCAGTCGCCCATCACCAAGTTTTTCTCAGAGGAGGAAAAACAGGCCATGGCCGCGCGCCTGGACATGCAGCCCGGGGATCTCGTGTTTTTCGGCGCAGACCAGCCCGTCATCGTCAATGAGTCTTTGGGGCAGCTGCGCAATCACCTGGGCAAAAAACTGGGGTTGATTGATGAAAATGCATACGCCTTTGTATGGATCACCGATTTTCCCATGTTTGAATACGATGAAACCGAAAAGCGCTATCAGGCCCTGCACCATCCCTTTACCGCCCCGGCCGAAGAAGACCTTGCAAAGCTGGCCTCCGATCCCGTGAGCATGCGCTCCAGGGCCTATGACCTGGTGTTAAATGGCTCTGAAATCGGCGGGGGCAGCATCCGCATCCATCAAAAGGACGTGCAGGTCCGGGTCCTGGAGGCCCTGGGCATGGACCGGGCCGAATACGAGGAAAAATTCGGGTTTCTGCTCTCGGCCCTGGACTCCGGGGCGCCGCCCCACGGCGGCATTGCCTTTGGCTTTGACCGGCTGATGACCATACTTTGCAACACGTCTTCCATCCGGGAGGTGATCGCCTTTCCCAAGACCCAGAAAGGCGCCTGCCTGATGACCGCGGCCCCGGCTTCCGCCACCCCGGCCCAGCTCAGTGAACTGGGATTAAAAGTCCGGCGGGTGGAGCAATCCTGATGTGCTTGACATTTTTGCTTGACATTTTTATTATCAAACCGTAAATAGACAGTCTTGATTCACACTTTGTTCCCCAGTAGCTCAGTTGGCAGAGCAGGTGGCTGTTAACCACCGCGTCCGTGGTTCGAGTCCGCGCTGGGGAGCCAAAACACAATCCGGCACAGTCCGGTTCCATATTAAAACCCCGGGAAGCCAGAAAGCTTCCCGGGGTTTTTATTTGTGGCCAACTCCAGTCACCCTGCGGGTTTCTTTCGTTAGCCACGAGGGGAATCACTGAAGTCAGGCAAGGTCAAAGCGATCAAGGTTCATCACTTTGTTCCACGCTGTTATAAAGTCTTGCAAAAACTTCTCTTGGGCGTCCTCACATGCGTAGACTTCCGCCAGGGCTCTAAGCTGGGAGTTCGACCCAAAGAGGAGGTCGACCCGGGTGCCGGTCCACTTGATTTCGCCGCTTGAGCGATCACGCCCCTCAAACAGGTCTTCGTCTTCCGCGGTTGGCTTCCACTCCGTGCGCATTTCGAGCAGATTTACGAAAAAATCATTGGTTAGCGCCTCCGGCCGCCCGGTGAAAACACCATGCCGGGATTGCCCGTAGTTGGCATTTAAGGCACGCATGCCGCCAACCAGAACCGTCATCTCAGGAGCGGTCAGCGTCAGCAGCTGTGCCCGGTCGAGCAGCAGCTCCTCCGCCGATACGGCAAACTTGGCTCTCTGGTAATTGCGGAACCCGTCCGCAGCAGGCTCGAGCACCGCAAATGACGCCGCGTCCGTTTGTTCCTGGGACGCATCCGTGCGTCCCGGGGTGAACGGAACGGTCACATCGTGGCCTGCATTTTTCGCCGCCTGCTCGACACCGGCACATCCGCCAAGTACGATCAAGTCAGCGAGCGACACCTTCTTGCCGCCGGCCTGTGCACCGTTGAAATCTTTTTGGATTCCCTCAAGGGTCTGCAGCACCTTTTTCAACTCCGCCGGCTGGTTGACAGCCCAGTCCTTTTGCGGCGCCAGGCGGATACGCGCCCCGTTTGCCCCGCCGCGCATGTCAGAGCCGCGGAACGTTGAAGCCGCTGACCAGGCAGTATATACGAGCTGGGAAATGGACAGGCCCGAGTTAAGGAGTTTGCCCTTGAGGTCGGCGATGTCCTGGGCGTTGACCAGCTCATGATCGACGGCTGGCACCGGGTCCTGCCAGATCAGTTCTTCTGCCGGAACTTCCGGGCCGAGATAGCGGGAACGCGGACCCATGTCGCGGTGGGTGAGCTTGAACCAAGCCCGGGCAAAGGCATCCGCGAATTCCTGGGGGTTCTCCAGGAAGCGCCGGGCGATCGGCTCGTATATCGGATCGAACTTCAGTGAGAGGTCCGCCGTGGTCATCATCGGCCGATTCTTCTTAGAGGGATCGTGCGCATCAACCACCATGTCTTCGTCCGCCACGTCCTTAGCCAGCCACTGATTGGCTCCGGCCGGGCTCTTGACCAGTTCCCACTCATA
>JAGTVF010000215.1 GCA_018224315.1 Desulfobacterales bacterium
ACCGTGGTATAATTTATACCCGCAGCAGCAAGCATTTCCAAAAGCGTCCGGGATCTATCCCGGACGCTTTTTTTATGGCGGGCCCAAAGGGCAGGTCCGTGGCAGCGCAAGGATTGCCGGCCATGTCTTGACACTTGACAACCGGGTTGCAATTCCATTAGTAATGAGCATATGCCAATTATTCAACTTCAACATGCAGGAAACTCAACATGAATACACCCTCCCGATCGTTTATTTACAAACTCGCATGCTGCCTGACGGTAAGTTTTTTGTTACTTCCGGCATCTTTTGCAAACGCATGGAATGGGGGAAAAGAGGGTTTTTTCCCGAATGATGAAATTTTCAAGCCGATCCTGGCCGACCCCAAGGAACCCCGGTTTTTCGGCTCTGTGCGGCACATTGACAATGAAATGAGAAAAGACTTTACCGGTGCGGCCATCGGTCTTGGCGAGACCTTTGGCATCTACCGCAAAAACCTGGGACCGGAACGGGCCTGGCAGTTGAGTATCAGCGGCGGGGTGTTTTCCCATTTTGACATGGATACCTCCACCTATGATCTGCTCAATTCCGACTACAACATCGGCCTGCTGTGGACTTACCGGGACCGGGACGCTTCCCTGCGGTTCCGGATCTACCACCAGAGCTCTCATATCGGCGATGATTACATAGACGAAAACCCTGCACTGCTGAACAAATACTCGGGATTTGACTACGAGGCCGCAGAGCTAATCACCGCCTACGACTGGCAACCGTTTCGCGTATACGGCGGCATCCACTATCTGCTCCAGCGGGACCCGGGAGATCTGGACCGATGGAGCTACCAGGCGGGTCTGGAATATGAAAGCCCCAACCCGATCCTTTTCCAGGGAATGCCGGTGGCCGGCGTGGATATCAAGGGACTCCAGGAAAGAAGCTGGACCCCGGCCATAAGCGTCAAGGCCGGGCTCAAGTTCAAAACCGCAGACAACAATCGGGAAATTATGGTCCTGGCCGAATACTACAACGGATTTATTCCCTACGGGGCCTTTTATGACTATGACATGGACGCATTCGGCCTCGGTGTCTATTTCGGGTTCTGATCCATCCGGCAGGCCCCTGCATAGGGTTTGAGTGCATTGCGCACCTTGTAATCCGCAAGATCCCGCGGCGCCGGGGCCACGGTCTTGTCCGTCACGGCCGGGGACAAATCCGGCATGTACTGCCGGATCAGCGGTATGGGAATGGCCGAACCCAGGTTGGTTTCCAGCCGCTGCACCGCCTTCTGCAGCCGTTCATGGCGCCAGTAGTAGCGCACCCGGTCCAGGTAACTGAAAAGCACCTGCCAGTCCGGCACCGGGCCTGAACCGGGATGGTGTCCGGACCAGTGCATGGGAAACTGCGCCATCTCATCGCAGAGCACCTCCCGAAGACGGGACA
This sequence comes from Desulfobacterales bacterium, assembly GCA_018224315.1. Classification (GTDB taxonomy): domain Bacteria; phylum Desulfobacterota; class Desulfobacteria; order Desulfobacterales; family Desulfosalsimonadaceae; genus Desulfosalsimonas. The sequence continues at coordinate 1,417 of JAGTVF010000215.1, forward strand.
GGGCAATGTCTTTGCGATTCCCGAACCACTCCTGTTCAATGCAGGCCAGGCCAAACAAAACCTCCCGCAGGGCAAAGGTTAAAGCCGGCCCCACCTTGAGCAGACAGAAATGATCATGCACCATCTGCATAAGCGCATCCGGATGCTGAAAATCCGTGGCATGGATTTCATAGCCCATGGCATTGGGCAGTTGGTCATGGAAGGCGGACAGGGCCGCAGCCGGCGGCCGCTGGTATGGCGCCACCCAGAGACCGCCGAAATTTACACCCGGCTGAACCACCACGGCAATGACCCGCAACCAGGCATCCTCAAGCCCCAGGCGCCAAAACTCCTTTTGGCAGACGTCCAGGTAGCGGGCCAATTCGCCGGGATCTGTCACCGGCACATCCGCGGGTTCCGCCATGGAACCGCCCGGCATGGGCACTTCTGCGCCAACCACGTACACCGGCTGCGAGGCGCCGGCCGGCAGCTTTTCAGCCGCGGATTCGGCTGCCCGGCACAGGCGCGCGGCCCGGACCGCCGAAGTCTCCGGAGCCAGGGGGCCGTCCGGGTCATCGCCCAGGGCCATGCTGGCATCCAGGTGAATTTTGGCATAACCCGCAGAAACACAATGGCCCACCAGGGTTTCAGCCTTGTCCATGGCGCTGTCCGCAGGCTCGTTTTTCCACACATGCGGACCCAAATGGTCGCCGCCGGTAATCAGCCGCCTTTTATCAAATCGCATTTGATCGGCCATGGCGCTGAGGTATCGGATAAAGTCCGCCGGGGTCATGCCGGAATAGCCGCCAAACTGGTTGACCTGGTTGCAGGTGGCCTCAATAAGCAAGTCGCTGTTGTCTGCCGCGGCCTGGGAAAAAGCGGCCAAAAGAACCTGCGGGTGAGACGAGCACACCGAGTAAATGCCTTCTGCCCTGCCCTTTCGCTGGTTCGGTCCCATGGTTGTGAGTCGGTTCTGCATCATTTTTAAAACACCGGCTGGGGCATATTCTTTGGATAGGTCACGGTAAAAGAAATGGAAATCTCCCGGCTCCGGCCGGGTTCCAGTTCCATTTCCCACTGCATGACCCCCGCCTTATCGGCAAAATCCCTCTGGTCGGGTTGCGGTGATAAGGAGACGTCTTTTACCGCAATGCGGTCGGTTTTGGAAACCGGTATGCTGTCGCGCACATGAAGGGTCACCGGTCTTTGCTTGCGGTTTTCCGCAACAATCCGGTACTCGAGTTCCCGCACCACCGTGTCACGCTCGATTTTGCCGAAAAACCGGGTCTCCTTGCGATGATCCCGAAGTTTTTCCCGCCTGACCGCAACGGATCGGTCCGCTCCCAGCCCCAGTACAAAAGGCTGCCCTGCGGGCTGCTGACCAAGTGACATGCGGCCGGCATACCGGCCCTCGAAAAACACCTGCACCGGTCCGGCCAGCAATTCGTTATCCGCCTCAGCCCGGCATACAAGAAAGGCCCCGGGCGCACGACGGGGAACAGCCAGGTGAAAAAACCGGCTTTCAAGGCTGCGGGTGAAAAGGGGCAGCAGGTTTTCATCCTCCCCCGAATCCACGGAAACCGGCAAGGGCAGATCATATTCAAAGGACAGTGCGGTTTCATGCTTTTCCGCCTCGGCCATGGGCGCGGGTGATTTGGCATGCGCGCCCATGGTCATCTCTTCCATGCGGGCGCCTGTGTCCCGTACGGATTTGCGCGCAACGGGCCCGGGAACATCGAGAAACCAGGGCGAAAGCTCGGGCAGCCGCCCGCCCTGGACCGGCTCGGCCGTAGAGACCGAAAGATCGATATCCTCCCAGTCCTCGCCGGTTTTCTGGCTGACCTGCGCCATCATGGAAAGATCCAGACCCTGGCTTGCATCAGCGGCCATGGCCCGGTACACGGGCGACCAGCCGGCATTTTTCACCCCGTACCGGGCAGCAATGTCAACAGTCTGGGCGGTTTTTGCGTCAAACAGGATTTCAATGGCCGAAGCGGTTTTATCGGCCCGGTCCCGGAGCATTTCCAGTTCCCGGTTGACCTGCCGGATCTGTTTTTCAAGCTTGTCCAGACTGCCCTGAGCCTTTCGCAGCCCGGAAAGAACATTGGTGTATTGTTTTCCCAGAAAATCCCGGGTGGCGTCAAGATCCTCCAGAGACGGCATCTGCGTTTGAATTTCCCGGGGAACCTGGGTTTTTGAAAAATCCGCCACTGAATCCAAAAACGCCTCCTGGCGCTTGAGCGTGGTTTTTTCATCGGTTACTGCCTGCTGCTTTGCTTTGAGTTCATCGCGCCGGGTCTCCAGTTCCCGGATCTTTTGCCGGGGTGAATCGGCAACCGGCATCCGGGCCACCTGAACACCCAGGATCTGCCCGTCTCCCCAAACTTCGGCGGTCACAGAATCCGGATCCATGGAAAACGCCTCCACCCCCACCAGCAGACGATGGGTCCCGGCCTCAACAGTGGCTGTGCCCTGGCGTGTGACCCGGGCCTGATCGAAATAGACCGTGGCGTTGGTGATTTTTGTGGAAACCGTGTGCTGC
>JAGTVF010000216.1 GCA_018224315.1 Desulfobacterales bacterium
CCTATCCGGCTGAGGAAAAAGCGGCGCAGGCCGCCCACGAGCTCACCCTGGACTGGGCCGCACGCTGCCAAAGACAAATGCTGGCCAAAAATCCGGGACAGAACCTTTTGTTTGGCATTGTCCAGGGCGGCATGTATCCGCACCTGCGCCGGCTGTCGGCCCGGGCCCTGGCGGATCTGGATTTTCCCGGCTATGCCCTGGGCGGATTGAGCGTGGGCGAGCCCGCAGAGCTCATGCATGAAATGGCCCGATCCACCCTGCCGCTTCTGCCCGAAAACAAGCCCCGGTATGTCATGGGCGTGGGCCGGCCCGAGGATCTTGTGGAAATGACCGGTTTCGGAGCAGACATGTTCGACTGTGTCATGCCCACCCGAAACGCCAGAAACGGCCAGCTTTTCACGGCCTTTGGCAAAATCAACATCAACAACGCAAAGTACCGCACGGATACCGGTCCCATCGAAGCCGGCTGCACCTGCTATACCTGCCAAAACTTTTCCCTGGCCTACCTGCAGCACCTTTACCGCTGCCGGGAAATCCTGGCTTACCGCTTAAATACCATCCACAACGTTCATTACTACACCACCCTGATGGCGCAAATGCGTTCGGCCATTGAAAAGGATCGGTTTTTGGCCTTCCGGGAGGCGTTTTACAATAAAAGACGGTAGTAAGAATCAAGCCCAATGGCTTTGCGCCTTATCCGAATGCATTGGCCATTGCCGCCCTCCAAAGGCATGGCTGAAAAATATCATTTGCAAATTACCCCGATCTGGCTTATATTTGTAATTTAACCCTTGAAAAAACAAGCGGTTAATCCAACAAAGACAAATCCGAAAAGGAGAAAGAAGATGAAAGAACAGGTACAGGCCGTTATTGATAAAATCCGCCCCTCTTTGCAGGCAGACGGCGGGGACGTGGAACTGGTGGATGTGGAAGACGGCGTGGTCAAGGTCAGGCTCCAGGGCGCATGCGCCGGATGTCCCATGAGCCAGATGACCCTGAAAAACGGAATCGAGCGGCTGGTGAAAAAGGAACTGCCGGACATCAAGTCTGTGGAATCCGTACAGTAAGGCCATACTTGACACAACCCCAAAGGGATCACAGCGGAAAGCGACTTATGCCAATTGCCACAAAAATGGCGGATTTTATTGAAAAATCCTCCTGGATCCGGAAAATGTTTGAAGAGGGTGCGCGCTTAAAGGCCATCCACGGTGCAGACAACGTATTTGACTTCTCCCTGGGAAACCCCAACATAGAGCCGCCAGACGAAGTCAGAGACCATCTGGAGAAAGTCGCCGCAGATCCCACTCCAGGACTCCACGCCTACATGCCCAACACGGGTTATCCCCATGTGCGAAAGGCAGTGGCTGATTTTCTGGGCCGGGAACAGGGAATTGAAATCACGGAAAACGAAATCATCATGACCTGCGGGGCTGCAGGGGGACTCAACATTGTTTTAAAGGCCATCCTGGACCCGGACGATGAAGTCATTACCCCGGCGCCCTATTTTGTGGAATACGGGTTTTATGCCGACAACCACGGGGGAAGGCTCGTGGCCGTGCCCACCCGGTCCGATTTCACCATAGACGTGGCCGCCATTGAAGCCGCCATCACCCCAAAGACCCGGGCGGTTGTGATCAATTCCCCAAACAACCCCACCGGACAGGTTTATTCCGCACAAAACCTTGCGGAGCTGGGCCAATGCCTGGAGAAAAAAAGCCGGGAAATCAACCGGCGCATCTACCTGGTCTCAGATGAGCCCTACCGAAAGATCGTCTATGACAACATCGAGGTACCCGGGGTGTTTGACTGTTATGCAGACAGTGTCATGGCCACTTCTTATTCCAAGGATCTTTCGCTTCCGGGCGAACGCATCGGGTTTGCGGCGGTCAACCCGGCGGCAGGCGAAAAACAGCAGCTGCTTGCCGCCATGGCCCTGGCCAACCGGATTCTGGGGTTTGTCAACGCCCCGGCCCTGATGCAGCGGCTGGTGGCCATGGTGCAGGGGGCCAGTGTGGATATTGCCGAATATGACCGCAAGCGCAGACTTTTGTGCGACGGCCTGGAACGGCTCGGATACCGGTTTGTCCGGCCCGCTGGCGCGTTTTACCTGTTTCCCCAAAGCCCGGTCAAAGATGATGTGGAATTTGTGGGCGCCCTGCAGCAAGAGCGCATTTTAGCGGTTCCGGGCAGCGGATTTGGCGCGCCCGGCTATTTCCGGCTCAGTTTCTGTATCCCGGATCAGACCATCACCGATGCCATGCCGGGATTTGAAAAAACCATTTCAAAGTTTCAATAAGGGCGGCGCCCGGCCGCCCGTTTGGCATTAGGCTCAGGAAAATCCCGATGATGGCTTCGGGCTGCATTGACCGGAGATGTTTTTGGCGCTCCCGCCGGATGTGTTGACAAAACTCATTTTCCGCACCACCTGACGGCTGCCGCAATTGTCACATGCCGGCGCCCGGTTGTCTTTTCCCAGCACAAGCGTTTCAAACACGCAATTGCATTTCTTGCACTGATATTCGTAAATGGGCATCAGAAAAACTCCCGTGTTGCATGATGTTTTGGTTTAATGGTTGCATCTTTTTTGAAAATAACCATTTTCCGGATATGGGCAAGGACACTTGCCAATAGCGCCGCGCCCGCAGTGTGCAGACAAAAATATCCTTTACCACAGGAGGGAAGCTCATTATGCGTACCCGAAAACCCGCGTTTGCCGGCTCCTGGTATCCCGGGGAGGCTGAGGAATGCAAGCGCATGATCCGCTCATTTCTGGAACAAAACCGTTTTGCCGCAAAGATTTCCGGTCTTGCGGCCGGCGGCATTGTGCCCCATGCCGGCTGGGCTTTTTCCGGGGATCTGGCCTGCCGGGTCATTGCCCATGTTCGGGGGGATACGGCAGAGCCGGACCCGGACGTGGTCATTGTCTTCGGCATGCACCTGCCGCCCGGGGAAAAGCCCGTTATGATGACAAAAGGCGCCTGGCAGACGCCCCTGGGCGAAATTGAAATCCAGGAGCAGCTGGCAGATGCCGTGGCCGGAAAATTTTCCTGCGCCATTGAAACCGCAGACAATTTTGTGCCGGAAAACACCATTGAACTCCAGCTGCCGTTTATCAAATATTTTTTCCCGGATTCCAGAATTGTCACCATCGGGGCGCCCCCCTCCCAAACCGCCCTGGAACTGGGCCGGTTTGCGACAAAAAAGGCCGCAGAATTCAATCTTTCAGCTAAAGTGATCGGATCAACGGATCTAACCCATTACGGGCCCGGGTTTAACTTTACCCCGGCAGGCACGGGACCGGATGCCTATCAATGGGTGAAGGCCCAAAACGA
>JAGTVF010000217.1 GCA_018224315.1 Desulfobacterales bacterium
AAGTTATGGTGAAACCCCATGATTCGCCTGTTTTACCAAATCCTGGTATACTGTTCTGAAAAATACGGGCTTTGGATTTTTTACGCAGCCGTGCGCACCATTGCAGCGGGCTATTTTCTGTTTTTCCCGCCCCGGGTGGCCGTGAGCGTACGCTTTTACAGAACCCTTTTCCCGACAAAGCCGGCATGGTATCATATTTGGTGTGCATGGCGGCAGTTTCACAGCTTCACCCATCTTTACGTGGACCGCTATCTGCTGGCGCATAAAGACCGGATCACCTACTCCACCAGCGGTTTGGAGCATATACAGGCCCGCATCAGAGAAGGCGCCGGCGGGATTCTGCTCATGAGCCACTTTGGCAACTGGGAGGTGGCCGCCCGCATGCTCAAAGACCAGGGCGTGCCCCTGCTTCTGGTCATGGGAGAAAAGCAGAACGAGCAAATCGAAGGGACTCAGAAACAAAGCCTGAGAAAAAGCGGGGTAAGGGTAATTGCGGGCCAAAACCGCCGGAGCTCGCCCATGGAAATCATCGAAGCCATGGCTTACCTTCGAAAGGGCTGGATTTTGTCCATGGCCGGCGACCGGTTCCGGGACGAAAGCCAGGCATATGTCGAAACCACGTTTTTTCACCAACCGGTGCGGCTGCCCAGAGCGCCCTTTGCCCTGGCCGCAGCCACTAAAACGCCGATCCTTGTATTTTTTGCCATTCGCACGGGCGCGCACCATTACCATTTTGAGATCCATCCGCCCATTTGCCCTGCGGCAAAAAAAGGCCCGGAACGCGACCGGCAGATCGCAGATGCCGCCCGGCAATACACCCGCCTGCTGGAGCAGGCGGTGCTGGCACACCCCTGCCAGTGGCATCATTTTGAACCCTTTATCCGCTAAGGACCCGGTATTTTGACTGGCATCTACATCACCGGCATCGGCATGGTCACCCCCATGGGAGATACCGGCCAAACCCTGGCGGCCCTGGAAAAAGACCGGATCTGCGCATCCCCCCTGACTCTGTTTTCCCACCCCGACCCGCCCGCGGCCGGGCAGGTCCGTATGGATTTGCCCGCATCTGCGCCCGGCCGGACCCACGCGCTCACAGAGGCGGCGGTCAGGCAGATCATGGCCCAATGCCCGGGCGATGTCCCTGATGCAGTGATCATGGGCGTGACCACCGGGGGTATGCCGGAATCCGAAATGCGGATCAAAAACCATGTCACAAATCCCCAGGCTTTTGCTTTCCACGGTCTGGACACGGTGGCCCGGCATGCGGCTGCAATTTGCGGGTGCACCGGCCCGGTGTTAACCGTCTCCACTGCCTGCTCCTCCGGGGCTGCGGCCATTGCCCTGGCCGCCCGGATGATTGGCTGCGGCATGGCCCAAACCGTTCTGGCCGGAGGAGCGGACGCCCTGTGCCGCCTGACCTGCCACGGATTTGCCGCCCTGCAGTTAATCGATCCCGAAGGCGCCCGGCCCTTTGACGCCCACAGAAAAGGCATGCACCTTTCCGAGGCCGCAGCTCTGGTTTTTCTCAAAGGCGGCCAAACGCCCCCGCAAAACGCAGTTGCGCAAATTCTGGGCGCCGGCCTTTCCTGTGACGCCCATCACGCCACTTCTCCGCACCCGGAAGGTCTGGGCGCGGCCATGGCAATGGAGGCGGCCCTCAAAGACGCCGGATTAACCCCGGCAGACATCGACTACATCAATTTACACGGCACCGGCACCATCGGAAATGATGCAGCCGAAGCCCGGGCCGTGCACGCGGTATTCGGGCCAAACTTGCCGGCGCTGTCATCTGTCAAGGGCGCCACCGGCCACAGCCTTGCAGCCGCCGGAGCGCTGGAAGCGGGCCTCTGCGCCCGGGCCTTGGCAGACGGTTTTCTGCCGGCAAACACCGGCATGGACACCCCGGACCCGGATCTGGGCATCCATCCCCTGACCCGGCCGCAGCACAAAGAAATCAAAACCGTGCTGTCCAATTCCTTCGGCTTTGGGGGCAACAATGCCGCCCTGGTGCTCGGCAGCATCCGGGAGGAAACCCGGAAAAAAGCCGCCAATTGCAAAACCAATCCGGATATCATGGGCGTTTTGACCGGGGTGTGCATCACCGGCGCAGGGGGCACAGAGGCCAGTTTGCAGGCGTTTTGCCAAAATCTTTCCTGTGCCGGGGTGTTGTCCAATAAAGAGCTGTCAGCGGGCCTGGACCCAAAGGCGGTCCGCCGGTTAAAGCGACTTTCCAGAATGGCGATAAACATCACCGGCCAGGCGGTTTTGCGCACAAAGATGGAAAATCAGATCTCAGATCTGTTTTTCGGCACCGGCTGGGGGGCGCTCACAGAAACCCATGATTTTCTCACCCGGCTGTTTGCCAATCAGGAACAGCTTTCCAGTCCCATGGATTTTGCCGGATCGGTTCACAACGCCCCGGCCGGCCAGGCCGCGCTCATGCTCGGAGCCAGGGGCGCAAACATGACACTTACAGGCCAGGATGATGCTTTTGAACAGGCCCTGATCGCAGCCCGGCTCATGGCCGGCACAAACCATGCCCCCTGCCTGGTCATGGCCGCAGACGAAGCCCATGATCCCCTGGGCCGTCTGTTTGACCCATCAGCGGCCCTGGCCAAAACCCCGGCCGACGGCGGAGGCGGGCTGATGCTCACCTCGGCTGACACCGGCATCGGCATAGGTCCGGTATGGGTTCTTGGCAGCCATGATCCGGACAAAACCGCCAGCGCCCTGGTGGAAAAGCTGGGCGGGGCCAAAGCCGCGGCAGCAAGAATCGGAGTGATCTTTGCCGGAATTCCGGCCGCCCGGGCAGATTTTGCCCGCAGCCTGATGAAATCCTTTTGCCGGATCCTTGACACGAACCTGCCAGTGGTGGATTACCGGAAATATACCGGCGAGTTTGCCACGGCATCCGCCGCAGCCGCAGGCCTGGCTGCCGGGTGCATGGAAAAAGGATTCATCCCGGCCGGACCGGCCGGAGACACAAAAATCGATCTGCGCTCCAGGGGCATTTTGATGATCAATGCCGGAAAAACTGTCACGGCAGTGGAGATGGTGCACACATGAAAGTTCTGCTCATTTCGCCCAACGCGGAAACCCGCCCCTACCCGGTCTACCCCCTGGGCCTGGACTACGTGGCCGGGGCCATCAAAGACCGCCATCAGATCTGGATCACAGACATCAATGAGCCCGGCGGCGCAGACACCATCCTGGCCCGGGTAAAGCAAACCGATCCGGATATCATCGGCATTTCCATCCGCAACGTGGACACCACCGATGCGGCCAACCCGGGCACCTATCTTTCCGAAACCCGGGATCTGGTGGAAAAAATCCGGAAAATCAGCCAGACGCCGATTATTATCGGCGGCAGCGGGCTCAACATGTTTCCCCGGGCCATTTTGTCGCACCTGGGCGCGGATTACGCCCTGACCGGCGAAGGTGAGCGTTTGGCCGCGTTTCTGGACCGGCTTTCCCAAAACAAACCGGTAACCGATCTGCCCGGGGTGATCACCCCGGACAACCGGGCCGGGGCCCTCACCCCGCCGGCGCCCCTGAATAACCTGGCGAAGCGCTCGTTTCTGCCCGACCGTCCGCACGTGGATTATTATCTGCGCCACGGCGGGATGCTCAACCTACAGACCAAGCGGGGCTGCTGTTTCCAGTGCATCTACTGCACCTATCCCGACATCGAGGGCAGGCGCATGCGCCTTTTTGACCCCGCAGAGGTAGCCAGACAGGCCCGGCAGCTCCAGGATGCCGGGGCCGGGTTTTTGTTTGTCACGGATTCGGCCTTCAATGCAGACCCGGATCACAGCCTGGCTGTGGCCCGGGCCTTTGCGCGCGCGCAGCTCACCATTCCCTGGGGCGCCTATATCGCGCCTGCCCGGATGCCGAAAGGCTATTTCTCCGCCCTTGCCAAAGCCGGCATGACCCATGCGGAATTCGGCACAGACGCGTTCTGCGATCCCATCCTGGCCCAGTACCGCAAACCCTTTACCTGCGCAGATATTTTTGCCGCCCACGAAGCCGCCCTGGATGCGGGAATCTACGCGGCCCATTTTTTTCTGCTGGGCGCGCCGGGCGAATCCGAAAAAACCCTGGAAACAACCCTGGACAATGCCGCGGCCCTAAAGAAAACCGCCTGCTTTTTTTTCACCGGCATCCGCATTTATCCGGGCACCCGGGTGCGGCAGATGGCCGTGGAAGAAGGACAGATCCGGCAGGACGCAGATCTTTTTGAGCCCGTATTTTACCGGCCGGAACAGATCAGTGCCGAACAGATACAAACCCGGGTGACAGAAAAGGCCCGAAACCGCATCAACTGGATCGTGGGCAGCGGGGGGGATCAAAGCGCACAGATCATCTCCCGGCTCCATTCCCGGGGCCATACCGGTCCCCTGTGGGAGTACCTGGTCAGATGAAGGCCAACTTTGGCATAGCCCCTGCCTGGTTTGCCGCAGGTGGGGCCTTTCTCGCAGCCGGGACGGTTTTTTTCATCCACCCGTACTTTTCCGCAGCCGTACTGGCCGCCTTTGTTCTCATGTGCGCGGCAGGGGCGGTTTTGGGCCAGTCCGGGTTTTTTCTGCCGGTGGTCTGCAAAGGCCCCCAAAACACAAACAGCGTGGCCCTTACATTTGATGACGGTCCTCACCCGGAAACCACCCCGGCCCTGCTGGAGCTGCTGGAGCGCTGGAATGCGCCGGCTTTGTTTTTCGTCACCGGCCAAAAGGCCCGAAAACATCCGGAAATTATCCAACAAATCCTTGCCGCCGGCCACTGCATCGGCAATCACACCTACAGCCATGACGTGTTTGTCATGCTCAGGCCCGCAAAAAAACTGGATGCAGAAATCGCCAGAACACAGGAGATTTTGGCCTGGTTCAATATCCGGCCAACTGCGTTCCGCCCTCCGGCCGGGGTGGTCAACCCGAAACTCAGGGCCATACTTGAAAAATACAAAATGCGCTGTATTCTTTATTCATGCCGGGGACCGGACATGGGCAACCGGAGAATCAAAGGACTGGCTGCGCGCATCAGCCGCAAGGTCCGGGCCGGCGATATCATCCTGCTCCATGACGGGCACCCCGGAACCGCCCGGTTTGACCCGCGGCAATGGGTTGCGGAAATCGAAAAAATCCTTATCATCCTTTCCAAAAAAGGCATCATGATCCGGTCTGTCTCCGGGCTAACGGGCCTTTCCGTGATGCACGATACCGCCCGGCCGGAAAAAACCGGCCATGAAACAGCAAATGAAGCAAACAACTGAAAGGACATTGCCATGAACCCGAGAAATTCCCTTAAATGCCTGCCCGCCGCCCTGCTTCTGATACTGACCTTTCTGATCTGTGCCGGGCCGGCCGCGGCTGAATCCAGGGATCAAACCTCCGGCGAAAAAGTCAAGCAGGACATTGCCGAAGCCATTGAAAGCATGAAACAGTACTCTGCAGCCAAGCAGGAGGAGATGGCCAAACGGGCAAAAGAGGAAATCAGCCGCATGGACGAGCGCATTGACGAGCTGGAGCGCCGGTATGAAAAGGAAAAATCGGAAATGAGCAAAGAGATGAAGGAAAAGAGCCGATCCACCCTTCAGACCCTGCGGGAAAAACGCGATGATCTTGTAAAATGGGCGGAAAAATTCAAAAACAGTTCCGAGGATGCCTGGGAGGGGGCCAAGCAGGGGTTTTCAAAGGCGTGGCGCGATTTTCAACGATCCCTTGAAGACACCGAGGACAAATCCGCAAAAGAAACACGGATCTAAAGAAACCCGGTTGTCAAGGGGTTGCGGAATCCGGGTTCTGCTCAATGCGCTCAAGGTCCAGCTGATAGCCCAAAACGCCATGACGCTCGATCACAATCTTATCTGCCGGCCTGAGGCCGCCTTCATCGGCGGATCCGGCCGGCGTCCGGGTCACAGAAACGGTCTGGGTCTTTTTTCTGCCCGGGCTATATTCAATGATTTGGGAATGGTTTGGGTTAACCTGCACCACGTCCAGAAAACCGCCGTCGTCGAGTAAATAGCGGCACACCGGCTGGTTTTCGGAATTTTTCCCTGCACCGACCATCAAGCCCCGGGGCGGCAGAAACACCTGCCGGATATCGGCAAACAGACGTTCAGCGAATTTTTCACTCTCAAACGGGCCAATGGCGCGCTCAACCCGGATGTCGCCATTGGCCTGCCCTGAAAACAGCACCAGGCCCTCGATGCTCATGATCACGCACTTGATCCGGCCGGACTGCGGTGACACCCGGGTGACGGAAATGCCCTGGTAAACCTCATCATTGGGCATCCGGGCGGTCATGGAATGCACAACCTGCCCGGGCACATCTGCAAACACCGCCCTGCAGTCCGCTTTGACCCGGGATTCAGATACGGGGCGCTCCGGCTTGATTTCCGGCAGCCCGGCACATCCGGCGGTCATAAAAGCCAGAAAAACCAGGATCAGTGCCGGC
>JAGTVF010000218.1 GCA_018224315.1 Desulfobacterales bacterium
AGGATTACAGCGAAGCAACCGCACAGATCATCGATGCCGAAGTCAAAGAAATTCTCCATAAATGCCATGAACAGGTAAAAACGATCTTACAGGAAAATCGTGAAAAACTGGATCAGCTTGCAAAAGAATTATTAGAAAAAGAAACACTTACATCAAAAGAGATAGAAACATTTCTCCAGCTCAAGTAACACGGCTGTATTGATCCATATGCACATAAATGGGGCGTTTTGACAACAGGTCATCCAGGCCACAAAAAGGATTGAAAACGAGAATTGATGGAAACATCAATAAAGTTAAAGAGGAAAAATATGAACGATCATCAAAAGCAAGAGCTGGAAAACAAAAAAACAAGATCTTGAAATATAAAAAATTGAAACAATTACTGACAATAATTTTTTTGGCACTGCTTTTGTCCAGTTGCAGCGGCATACAAAAAAATATGCAAATCATTGATCTGCGCAATACAGCGGATTTTTCTGCAGCCAAAAACACCCGAAAAAAAACGGATCTGCTCATTGATTTCGGCCAGGATCTGAGCCTGGACAAAGCCATCGAGCTGGCCTTACAGCGCAATCCCGGCATTCAAGTCCAAAAGCATCAAGCCGCGTCAGCCCGAGCGGACTGGTGGGAAGCCCGGGGCAAACGACTGCCGCATCTCAGCGCAGAGGCAACAGCCCGACGTTATCTGGACGACCAGCGCCTGGTACCGGCCAGATCACCGGGGGAAGCCGGTGCCTGGAGTCAGGATCAATACGGCGCAGACCTGGTTTTGGAACTGCCGGTGTTTACCGGCGGACGTCTGATCAACCGGACCTCTGCCGCCGGGCTTCTGGCCGAGGCTTCCATGGACAGGCTGGGCCGAACCCGAGAAGAAACAGTATTTAACGTGATCTCCACATTTACCGCCATTCTGGAGCAGCGCCAGGTGATCGAGTCCCTGCGGTTTTCGCGTAAAGCCGTGGCGCAACAGAAACAAAAGATCCAGGACCTGATCTCCGTAGGAAAAGGGGTCCGGGTGGATCTGCTGCGGGTCCGTGTCCGGGTGTCGGACATCGAACAGCAGATCATCGCCGAAGAAAACCGTCTGGACGTCCTCAACCGGCTTCTGGCCAACCTGCTGGGCATGGAAATCGGGCAGAAACGCCTTCCGGTCAAGGGGGAACTCTCATTTGAAGGCTCGGATGATGGCTCGGATATATCCGGCCAGGCCTCCTGGCAAGAAGTCTATACCGCACGGCAGGATTACCAAGCCTTGAAAAACCAGGTACAGGCGGCTGAAAAATTCCTTGCCGCAGCCACGGGAGAATACTTTCCCCGGCTGGATCTGCGCGGCACCTACGGGGGGCGGTGGGCCGCAGGCGACTCCGTGGTCCAGGCCGGGGCGTCCGAGAAAGAAGATGTGGGCAGCATCGCTCTGCACATGAACATGCCTTTGTTTGCCGGAGGCGAGATTTCTGCCAGAACAGCCGGAGCCCGGCCCGATCAGGCCGCCCTACAGGCGCAGCTCAGGGAACTTGATCTGCAAATCCGCCTGCAAGTCCAGAATGCAAGGGATGCTGTGATCGCGGATACAAAAAGGGTGCAGACCACACAGGCGGTCATCGAGGAGGCTGCAGAAGCTCTGGATATCGAACAGCTCAAGTACAACCTGGGCAAAGGCACCATTGTCGATGTTCTGGATGCCCAGGATGCTCTGCTGCGGGCACAGACCAATCATGCCCGGGCCCTGGCCGCATACAATACAGATCTGGCAAGGCTTGAACTGGCCAGGGGAACAATCTTGAAGATCACGCAGTTTGGGTTGAGCAAGGAGTAAATCAACATGAAACGCGGGTTACGAATCGGACTATTGCTGCTCGTTATTATTTTATTGATCAGCGGCGGCCTGTTTCTGATAAAGCAGAAAAAAAAGGAACTGGGTCAGGCAACCCCATACGGTGAACAGCCTCGGCCGGTAACCGTTGTTACGGCGAAAAAAGGTGATCTGCACATCGAAAAGGCGTATCTGGCGGTGGTGGAACCTTTTGAGGAAGCCCGGATTTCTGCCCGGGTGACCGCAGAGGTCAAGCAGGTTCTCGTGGATGAAGGCGACCGGGTTAAAGCCGGCAGCGTGCTGGCAAAACTCGATGCAGAAGAAATCGAACACCGCATTGCATCGGCTGAGGCAGGCATCGAGCAGGCCAGGGCCGACGTGCGTGCCAACAGGGCCGCGGTCGAGGCATTGGAGACCTCCAGCGCGTTTTGGCAGGCAGAAAAAGAACGGGACCGCACGCTGGCGGACAAAGGCGCCATATCCCCGGTCCAGGCGGAAAAAACCGCGGAAAAAGCTGCAGACATCAAGGGAAAACTGGCTGCTGCCCGGCAGAAGTCCCGGGCCATCCAGAAACAGATCGAGGCCCGGCAGCAGCAAAAGGCGGAACTTGTTTCCCGGCGCAGTTATTATACCCTGACCAGCCCGTTTTCCGGCCGGGTCAGTGAACGCATGACAGATGCCGGAGATATGGCCGCACCCGGCCGGAACCTGCTGGTGATCCAGAACCAGGACCGCCTGAAAATATCCTTTGACGTGCCCCAGAAAGACCTGCCTGAAGTGAACAAGGGAAAAAAAGTGACTTTTTCCGCTGGCGGCCATACCAGAAAAACGCCCATTTCAGTGATGTATCCTGCCCTGGACAAGGCCAAAATGATGCGGGCCGAAGCCTGGCCGGAACCGGCTGCCGCAGCCGGCCTGATGTCGGGGGCTTATGTTCCGGTAACCGTAAGCATAAAAAAGCTGGAAAACGTAATCCTGGTTCCGGAATCCGCCCTGATCGCAGGGCCTGAAGCAAAGGGCCATGTGTTTGCAGTAATCAAAGACCGTCTGACGGCAAAACCGGTCGAAATGCTGGGCCGGACCGGGAACAGGATTGCAGTCAAAGGAATTGATGCCGGAACCCGGGTGGTTGAAAATACTTATCTGGGATGGGCCGTGCTTTCATCCGGACAAAAAGTGGCGGTCGTACAATGAATCCAGCCAGGGCCGCCCTGAATCATCCATACGCGGTAGCCGCCGCAGTCCTTTTGGTTGCAGCCATGGGCATCATCGGATATGTGCGTACACCTTCCGAACTTTTCCCGGATACTTTTCCGCCCCAGGTGGTGGTAATCACTGTGCAGCCAGGGGCCAGCGCAGATGACATCAGCGACAAGATAACAGAGGTCATTGAAAAGGAGATCAATACCCTGGGCGGCCTGGAAAACATCCGCAGCACGAGCCGGGACCAGGTTTCGTCCGTCATGGCCGAATTTTCCTACGCCAAAGACCCGGGCCAGGCCATCCTGGACGTGCAAAACGCCATGGCCCGTATCCGGTCCGATCTGCCGGAAAATGCACAGGAGCCGAAACTCTACCGTTTAAGCGATGCCACTGCAAGACCGGTGCTCACCCTGGCCCTGCGCCCCAAAGAAAACAGCCGGCGCAATCTTTCCGAAATCCGGCTGCTGGCGGAAAACC
>JAGTVF010000219.1 GCA_018224315.1 Desulfobacterales bacterium
CATCTCAGTACTGGCGGAAACAATCCGGCGGCTTTCGGCAAGGTTGTTGAGCCGTGCCTTGAGATCCTGATTTTCGTGCTTGAGCCGCGTGTGTTCAAGGGCTCTTTGAATGGTTAACTGCAGTTCGTCAAAGTCTAAGGGTTTGGTCAGATAGTCATAAGCCCCGGCCTTCATGGCTTCCACCGCGGATTGAACCGATGAATAGGCCGTCATGATGACAATGGGGATGGCGGGATTGTAGGCCTTGATCTCTTTTAGGGCGTCAATGCCGCCCATCTCCGCCATGCGGACATCCATCAGGATCAGTTCATAGGGGTTTTGTTTGACCCGGTCCACCGCGGCCCGCCCGTCACCTGCCTCGCTGATGTTGTAGCCCCAGGTTTTCAACAGGGTCTTTAAGGTGGTGCGATGGCCCGGGTCATCATCAACCACCAGGATTTCCGAAGGATTTTTGTTTTCCATTTGTCATGCCTCTTTTTGGTCCGGATTGGCCGAAGCCGGCATGGTGATGGTAAAAACCGTGCCTTGTTCCGGGGCGCTTTTAACGGTGATGCTCCCGTTGTGGCTTTCCACGATTTTATGAACAATGGGCAGTCCGAGTCCGGTGCCCGAGGCCTTGGTGGTGAAATACGGGTCAAATATTTTTTCCAGATGGGCCTGGTCAATGCCCGGGCCGGTGTCGGTTATCCGGATGATAATATTTCCGTCTGTGTCCTGACTGCTTGTTACCCGGAGCGTGCCGCTGCTTTCCATGGATTGGATGGCATTTAAATAAAGGTTGAGAAGGCACTGGATAAACCTGTCCGGGTCGATGTCGGCCAGGGGCAGGTTATGGCCTTTGGAAATCTGGATATCAATGTTTTTCTCTGCTGCGTCCTGGCGCACCAGGTGCAGGGAGTGGTCCAGAACCGGGTTGATGTCTGCGAGCCGGATGTTGATTTCCGAGGGGCGGGCAAATTCCAGCAGCTCGGAAATCACCCGGTTTAACCGGTCGGTTTCCTGGACCATGACGGCTGCGGCATCGCGTGCTTCCGGGTCCTGTGCGTATCTGGCCCTGAAATAAGTGGCCATGCCTTTGACTGAACTCAAAGGATTTCTGATTTCATGGGCGATGCCCGCGGCCAGCTCTCCGACTGCGGCCAGCTTTTCCTTGCGCTGGACAGCCTGCTGCAGTTCCTTGATTTCGGTGAGATCACGCAAAATCATCATGCTGCCGATAAATTCACCGTCTTCGTTGATAATGCCTGTCGAGCTTACACTCAGCGGCACCCGCTGCCGCCCCTGCGCAAACCCGCATTCGAGTTCCTTCTCCATGGTTTGCGGATCTGCGGGCTGCCGGCAGATCAGTCGGGCCAGGTTTTCCGGCAGAATATCGTCTGCAGCTTGTCCGCGCACGGATTCGGCCGTCAGGCCGGTAATGGATTGGGCAGCCGGGTTGTGCAAAACGATTCTGCCGGCAGCATCGGTTACCATCAGGCCCACCGGAAGGCTTGCCACGACCTGGTCGGCCATGGCGCTGGTATCCTGGAGCCGTTGCCGGGTGGCCCTGTAATTGCGCGCGATGAGTATGATGGCCATGCCCGCAAAACCCAGGATGAAAAGCACTGAAGAGATAATGGCGGTGATTTTGATGTCCTGCTGCCGGGCCTCGATAAACGGGGTGCGGTCAAATCCGATAAATATGATCTGCTGGTTTTTTTCCAGACTGTCAGGTATGTGCCAGGATCTTTGTTCAGTCCGGCCGGCCCTGGGCGTGAACTGGCCCATGTGTCCCATGTGCCTGCGGTTTGCGTTTCGGCCGGAAAAAGGGTTGAAAAATCTGTAAACCTCAAATGCTGGCTTTCCGCTTTGTGTTTCAGTCAGTTGCCATTTGGCAGATTCTCCCGGGTCCAGGGTCTCCTGATCGCCGGATTTGCTGAAAAACCGGGTATTGATTTGTCCAGGATCGCTGTGGGCAAGGATCCGGCCGTCGGTGTCAGTAATGGCGATGTAGAGGACATCTGCCTGATCCGCCAGTTCCTGGAGCAGGTACTGAACCTGGTTTTCATTCCAGCCCATGGCTCGCATTCCGGTTCTGGTTCCGGCTTCAAAGGATTTGATCAGCGCAGAACCTTTTTCCAGAAGAATCTGGGACATGTACTGTTTTTCGCGGTTGTGGTTGCTCACGGCCAGAGACACAACGATGACCAGCAGGATGGCGGCCGCGCTGATAATCATCCAGGGGGAAAAATAGAGGCTTATGTGTTTTTTGTTGATCATATTTTTCGCATGCAAATCTGATGCCCGATGCGGTGGATGCGGGAATCTTTTGATCCTTTCAAAATATCAAGAAGTTAAACCTTTGGTCGGCGCATTTTCTGTTTGCGGGTGAGTAGATTTTTTACAGGCTTGTATAAAATATATACAAAAACTTGTGAAAAATCCATGGTCATATGGTTTTTGAATTTCATCATATTGTTTTTTATATAAAAACAAATATGTTATACTTTTATTGGAAGGCTGGCACGCCTGTTGCTTCTAAGTTGTCAAACAGATCATTTGTGAAAAAACTGTAAAAACCAATAACCCAAAAGGAGGAAGGAAAAATGATGAAAAAGACAGTTACTCTACTTACAGTGCTGGCAGTGGCCGGTCTGATTGCGGGCGTGGCATTTGCCGGGCCCTGGGGCGGCCCCAGGGGCGGTTACAATCAGGGCTACGGACCCGGAGCAAATGCAGGCCCCTGTTATTACGACGAAAACTTCGGACCGCAGCATCAGGCTTTCCTCGATGAAACTGCGGATCTTCGCAATGAACTGGCAGGCAAACGCGGTGAGTATCATGCGCTGATGGCCCATAGCAATCCGGACCCGAAGCAGGCTGCGCGGCTGCAGCAGGAAATGAACAGCATCCGGGAGCAGATCCGTGCAAAGGCCCGGGACCGCGGCATGAATGCAGCTGTTGGAACCCGCGGTTACGGCGGACAGGGTTACCACAGGGGAGGCCGGTGCTGGTAGGCCGGCTGTAACCAAGGCCTTCGGCCAAACCGGCGGGTTTGGCCGAAGGCCTTTGCTTGTCTCCTTTCCTCCCGCCACGCGATTATTTATTGTCCTCTTATGTTTTCAGGCCGGCCGTGGTATAGTGCGCAAAAAATCCGGGACAAATTTTGAAAACAGGAAACCAATGACACAATTGACAGCAGATCTGAACCGGTCCATTGACATCGGCGGCCGGCAGGTGGACTCTCGCCTGCTGGTGGCGCCCATGGCCGGGCTCACCCATGTGGCCTTCCGCCATCTGGTTGACGAATACGGCGGATACGGGCTGATGTTTACCGAGATGTGCAGCGCAAAAGCGCTCCCCCAGGAAAATTCCAGGGTATCCCCCGTATTCCAGTGGCGGCCGTCCGAACTGCCCCGCCTGGTCTGCCAGATTTTCGGATCCGACCCGGATACAATGGCCCGGGCGGCCAGGCGGATTGAATCCGAGGGATTTTTCGGGGTGGATGTCAACATGGGCTGCTCTGTTGCCGCCATTTGCAAGCAGGGTGCGGGCGCGGCTTTGCTGCGGCAGCCCGACAGGGCCGCAGATGTGGTGGCCGCCCTGCGCAGGGCGGTCGATATCCCGGTTACGGTAAAATTCCGCACAGGCTGGCAGGATGATCCGGCCCCGGCCGTGGACATGGCCCGCCGCCTGGCCGATGCGGGCGCAGACGCATTGATCTTCCATCCCCGGGTGGCCCCGGATCTGCGGGCAAGACCGCCGAAATGGGATTATATCCGGGCGGTCAAAGAGGCGGTGGACATCCCGGTATTTGGCAACGGAGAGGTGTTTTCGGAAAAAGACTGCCGGGCCATGCTTGATAAAACCGGCTGCCACGGGGTGGCGCTGGGGCGCATGGCCCTGGCACGGCCCTGGATTTTTGCGCAATGGACCGGGGGTTTTGTGCCGGACGAAGAGACTTACCCCAAATGTGCCCACCGGATGCTGGACCTGCTGGGGCACTATTATGAGCCGGTCAACGCTCTGCGGCGCTTTCGGAAATGGATTGTTTATTTTGCCGCCAATTTTGTCTACGGCCACCAGTTTTCCTCAAAGGTGCGCCGGGCCGGAGATATTAATGCGGCCCGCAGGGAAATCGATGCGTTTTTCGCATCCGATCCCGCCCGGGGCAGTGCCCCCAACCGCAACCTGTTTCAGTGATCAATGACCGGCCCGGCATTGACTCTTTACAAGCGCGGCGTAATATGAAAATATAAAGGCTATTTGTTCGTTCACCCGATTGTTTAAACCTTTGTTGTCTGCAGGGTGCTTGTGATGCTGTGGGACCCGGGCAATATGACCATACGTGAAGATTTTGAAAAGCGGGAAGATGCCTTTATCTCGCCTTACGGGGTAAAGGCCTGCCAGTCGGCGGGACGCCGGGAGCCCGAACCGGCATGCCCGGTGCGAACCGTGTTCCAGCAGGACCGGGACCGGATCGTGTTCTGCAATGCATTCAGGCGTCTGAAGCACAAGACGCAGGTGTTTTTATCCCCCCTGGGCGATCACTACCGCACCCGGCTTACCCATACCCTTGAGGTGGCAGAGGTGGCCCGCACCATCTGCCGGGCCATGCGCCTAAACGAGGACCTGGCCGAAGCCGTGGCCCTGGGCCATGACCTGGGGCATACGCCTTTTGGCCATTCCGGGGAAACCGCGTTAAAGGAAATTTTCAGCCCGGATTTCAACCACAGCGAGCAAAGCCTGCGGGTGGTGGACGTGCTGGAGCGAAACGGCCGGGGCCTGAATCTGACCCGTGAGGTCAGAGATGGCATTGTCAAGCACTCCAAGGGGTTTGGCGATATTATTCCGGCCGATCCCGGCAAAATGGCCGCCACGGTTGAGGGCCGGATCGTGCGGTTTGCCGATATCATCGCCTATCTCAACCATGATCTCGATGATGCCGTGCGAAGCGGCGTGGTTCGCCAAAACGATATTCCGGAGGTCTGTGTCAAAACCCTGGGAGACAACCACGCCCAGCGGGCCACCACCATGATCCGGGATTTGATCTTTTCCAGCCACGTGAAAAACGATCATCTGGAACTGGCCTTTTCAGACGGGGTTTTTTCCGCCATGAGCGAGCTGCGCCGGTTTCTCTATGAAAATGTTTATCGTTCCAGCCCGGTGCATGCCGAGTTTATTAAGGCCAAAAAACTCATATCCGAGCTCTACGCTTATTTCCTCAATCATCCGGATCAGCTCAGGGAAAAAATGACCGGTCTGGAAATGGAGGAGGGCTATTTTGAATCCACGCCGGTGGAGAGAATCATCTGCGATTACATCGCCAGCATGACCGACCGGTACGTGCTGCGGCTGTATAATGAAATTTTTATCCCCACGCCC
>JAGTVF010000220.1 GCA_018224315.1 Desulfobacterales bacterium
AATGGCCGAGGGTATACTGATCCCGGGCATCCAAGGCAGCGGCCAGAATCCGCACCATGGAGGTATAGGACTCCTCCAGGTTCTGGGCGTAGCTTTCCAGGCTCTGCTGCTGGACCAGGAGCATTTTCGACATTTCATTAAAATTCCGGGTCAGCTCCCCGAGTTCATCGCGGGATGTGACCTTTATCTCCACGCCTTTTCTGCCGGATTTGACCCGGGAAACCCCGGCAGCCAGCCGTTTGAGCGGCGCGGTAAAAAACGAAGACAGCACCAGGGTGCCGGCCACGCCAAAACCCAGGGTCAACGCGGCAATCAGGCAAATCTTTCTGCGGGCGGCCTGCCTGGCAGATGCCAGGACATCGGCTTTCAGGCCGACAATCACATCTCCCACCCGGTTTTCGGCAAATCGGATCGGGGTTTGAAACTCATAGCAGAGGACACCGCCGCGCTCGATTTTTTTTGCCTGGAAATCCTCGGTGCGCCGGACCAGGGGGCCTTTGATTTTTTCAAAAGACCCGCCCACGGCTGACAAGCGGTTATGGGCCAGTATATCGCCATTGTGATCCACAATGCTCATATAGGCCACATCGCTCTGGGATTCGGTAATTTTGGCCACCAGGTTGTCCAGGGCCAGCCGATTTTCGGACAAAATACTGAACCCCGCAGGTGTGGCCGCGCTCAGGGCCACAGAAGATCCTCTTTTGATCAGGGAATCCAGCAGAAAATCATTCATTATGGAAGTCACCACCACAGCGGAACCAAAGGTCGTGGCGGCAATCAGGGTCAACGTCACCAGGGTCATCTTCAATCGAATGCCCCAGGGGCGATTCCAGAACCAGGACATGCCAGGCAATTCTCCTTGATACATCACATCTGCGGCGCGGCCATCCGGCGGCAGCAAATCCGCGCCCGCATTTTTTGTCCAACCATCTCTAGCACAAAAAATCAGTTTCGCCAATTCCTAAGCGCACCACCCTGGCCCTGTTTCATTAATTTTTTGAAATTGTCCTGGGTGAGGGCCTTTTGCACCTCCCTGGAAACCGGCAGACTCAGGACCTTTTCGAGTTCGGCCGCAGGATCGCCAAAGGGAAAATCTGAGCCAAACAGGATGCGCCCGCTGCCGTAGCATTGGATATAATCCAGGATCTCCCGGGTGGAGGCCAGGCTGGTATCTGTATAGACGCGTGGGTTTTGCCAGAGCCCGCTTTTTGCAATGGCCCGGTATCCGCCGTTTAGCATGCCCAGATGCGGGATGATCACCTTTACGTCTTGTGCAATCTCATTGACAAACCGCAGGGTGTTGGAAAGCTCCTCTTCAAAGACCACCGGCAACCCCCGGCGTTGGATTTCGGACACAGCGGCGGCGCAGGCCGGGTCATCATACTGATATTTTGGCTCATCTGCGTGCCTGTGCCATTTGACCCCGCAATGCCGGTCATCGAGCTGATCCACGGCAAAATCATTCCAGATGAAAAAGTACGGAAAAACCTGCAATTCAAGATTTTCCAGGCTGAGCAAATACTGGTTGGAATCCTTTCGCTGCTTTTGCCAGGACGCGTTATCGGCAAAATCCGGATCATTTCGGTCATAGATTTCCATAACCGGAGAAAACATGGCCGCGCCTTCAATAGGACTATCTTTGACCGCAGCCAGGTAATCCTCAAACGCCTGGGGCGGAAACCGGTCATATATTCCACAATGGGCATGGGCGTCAACAATCATTGCAGTTCCCCCTTTTTGTCGGTAAATGACACACCGGCATTTTAAAACATTTCCCGCCTTCCTGCAATCCCCTGCTGCCCGGCGTGTTTGCGGGAAGGAAGCCCTGCGGGCCGCAGCCCGGGACAGAGCACCGCAAATAACTTTTTGCCGCATACTGAAAAACTTTGATTTTATTTTTTTGAACCTTGAACTTTGAACAATGCAGTGTACTTACCTGTACGTGAGATTCTGAAAAATCGCACGTAACGCCGATATTGGCGTTTTTCCGGCGCCATCAACGGTTTGGTTGTTGACTTTGCAGTCAATTCTCATATATTTGAAATACAAGCAGTTACACAAGACCCAAAATTGGATTCAGGGGCAAAAACCATGGAAAAAGAAAAATGGATGCTCAAGGCCATCTTTGACACCATTGAAGACGGCATTTACGTGATTGATCGCAATTATACCATTGAATACATGAACCGTACCATGACCGAGATTTTCGGCCAGGGCACGGGACAAAAATGTCACCGTCTGGTCAACAACAGCGACTCGCTTTGCCCATGGTGCCGGGCTCCCGAGGTCTTCGCGGGTAAAAGCCTCCACTGGGAGCTCTATGTTCCCAAAGTGGAAAAAACCTTTGCCCTCTCGGAACTGCCCCTGAAAAACCCGGACGAATCGGTGTCCAAACTGTGCATATTCCGTGACATCACCGAGCAAAAACAGCGCGAAGCCCAGCTGGCCGCATCCGAGGAAAGATACCAGAATCTGTTTGAACACGTGGGCGTGGGCATTTATATCAGCAGCAAGGAAGGCCGGTTTCTGGACGCCAATCCGGCCTTTATCAAAATGATGGGCTACTCCAGCAAGCAGGAGCTGTTAAGCCTGGATATCACCCGGGACCTGTACGTGCGGCCTTCGGACAGGCCCAAGTTCCAGGAGATGATCGAACGCGAGGGCCGGGTGGTGCAATACGAGGTGGACTTCAAAAAGAAAGACGGCACCCCGATCACGGTTTTGCTCACCAGCCACGTACGCTACGACCCTCAGGGCAATGTCCTGGGCTACGAGGGAATCACCGAGGATCAGACCGAGCGCTACATGATGGAAAAAAAACTGCGGGAAGCCCATGATTTCATGAACAAAATCATTCAAAGCTCGCCAAGCCCCATCATGGCCGCGGACCTGGAAGGCAATATCTTCATCTGGAACCGGGCCGCGGAAGAAACCCTGGGATATCCGGCCTCGGAGACCATCGGCAGGATGCACATCACCAAAATTTACCCTGAAGGGCTGGCCCACAAAATCATGGACATGATCCGAAGCCCTGAAAACGGCGGGGTGGGACTGCTGCGGGGCTATCCCATGCTCTATGTCCGGCGCGACGGCCAGGTCATTGACGGCTCGCTTTCCGCTGCCATGATCTACGATGACGAGGGCAACGAAGTGGCCACAGTGGGCTCTTTCGTGGACATGACCGAACGCATTGAAATGGAACGCACCCTGCGCACTACCCAGGAGCAATTGCTCCAGTCGGAAAAACTGGCCGCCATGGGCCGGCTGACCTCCCAGATCGCCCACGAGCTAAACAATCCCCTGTTCGGGATCATGAACACCCTGGAACTGCTCAAAACCGAAATCACGCCGGAAAACAAGCGGCGAAAACTTCTGGACATGTCGCTTTCCGAAACCGTTCGCCTGGCGGAAATGCTGCGCAAGATGCTGTCTTTTTCCAAGCCCGACCAGGAGGAAAAAGGCCCGGTCAATATCAACACCATTATCGACGAGCTGCTCATGCTCCATGAAAAACAACTCCAGGAAAACAGCGTCAAAATCAAAACCGAGCTTGCAGACAAGCTTCCGAAAATCACGGCTTCCAGAAACCAGATGCGGCAGGTGTTTTTAAACATGATCTCCAATGCCAAAGACGCCATGCCCGAAGGCGGGACCCTGACATTTCGCACCTGGCACAAAAACAGCACTGTCTTTATCGAGATCTCAGATACCGGCCAGGGCATCAAGGAAGAAGATATCAACCGGATCTTTGACTCGTTTTTCACCACAAAGGATACGGTCAAAGGCGTTGGCCTGGGCCTTTCGGTGTGCTACGGGTTTATCAAGGAGCACGGCGGCGACATCAAGGTCAAAAGCCAGACCGGCGAAGGTACCAGTTTTACCATTTCCCTGCCGGTGCATTCAGATAAACAGGCCGCCGGGGAAAACGAAACCAAAAACAACCTTGACAAATCCGCATCCTCTCAATAAGCTATACAAATTATATTTTTAGCAGGGTGCCTCAAAATCCGGGCATAAAAGGGAACCCCGTGGACAATCGGGGGCGGACCCGCCGCTGTAACCGGGAACGAACGCCGCACAAAGCCACTGTTTCAGATATCGAAGCGGGAAGGCGCGGTCATTAGGATGATCCGGGAGCCAGAAGACCTGCCTTGCTGAAGCTTTTCACGGATACTGGTGCGGACATCACCGGCGTGAAAACCAAAAGGGTCAAGAAAGACGGGTGCAGCCCTCTTGAGCGAAAAGTTAAGCTCAAGAGGGCTTTTTTATTGTGAAAAGAGGTTTTCAAAGGAGTCTGAAATGAAAAAAATGCTTTTAAAACCGGCTATTATCCTGTTTGCAATCATTTTTTCCGCAGCTGCTGCAGCCCAGGCCGGCAGTGGGCAGCCCGGGGACGGGAAAACCGGTATCCTCCTGGTGACCTTTGGCACCACGTTTCCAGAGGCACGGGCGGCTTTTGACAATGTGGAAGCAAAAATCAAAGACGCCTTTCCGGACGCAACCGTGAACTGGGCTTATACCTCGGAGATGATCCGCGACAAAATGGCCCGGCAGGGAAAGAAGGTCCATTCGCCCCGGCAGGCCATAGAAGAGATGGCCGGCCAGGGCGTTACAAAAATTTTCGTGCAGTCGCTGCACACCATTGCCGGATACGAATACCACGACCTTGTCAAAACTGTCCGGAAATTTCAACACAACCCCGGAAAAGTGGAAGAAATAACCATCACCGGACCTTTGCTGGCAGGACCCGAAGACATGGCCAAAGCCGCCCGGGCCATACGCGACACCCTGCCCCAAGCGCGAACAAGCGATGAAGCCGTGGTGCTTCTGGGACATGGTACCCACCATCCTTCCAATGCCGCCTACCCGGCTCTGATGTGGCGGCTCCAGCTGGCTGATGACAACATTTTTATCGGCACGGTGGAAGGATTTCCCGGCCCTGATGTCATTTTGGCGCAGCTTGAGCAAAACAATATATCCACAGCATGGCTCATGCCCTTTATGTCTGTTGCCGGCGATCATGTTCGAAACGACATGGCCGGAGACGGAGCCGATTCCTGGAAATCAATTCTTGCAGCCGCAGACATCGAGGCCAAACCGGTTTTAAAGGGATTTGCCGAATATGAGGCATTTGTGGATATCTGGGTGAACCAGCTTCAGCAGGCCATGGACCAATAGCCCATGCTCCGTTTTTTTCCGCTTTGGCCGCAATTGGCCGTTTTGGCCGGAATTCTGGTGGTTCTGGCTGCTGCGGCCGCGGGCATGGGACATGTGCAGGCTGGATTTTTCGATGTCCTGCGGATAGTCGGCTCTGCAATATCCGGCATTCCCGAACTGGCCTCCGGCATTGACCCAATTGCCCGGGCCGCG
Source organism: Desulfobacterales bacterium (assembly GCA_018224315.1). Classification (GTDB taxonomy): domain Bacteria; phylum Desulfobacterota; class Desulfobacteria; order Desulfobacterales; family Desulfosalsimonadaceae; genus Desulfosalsimonas. The sequence goes on from JAGTVF010000220.1 coordinate 5,371, forward strand.
GTCATCGAAGTCCGCCTGCCGCGCATCCTTGTGGCCGCCCTGGTGGGCGGGGCCCTGGGGGTGTCGGGTGCGGTGTACCAGGGAATTCTTTTAAATCCTTTGGCAGACCC
>JAGTVF010000221.1 GCA_018224315.1 Desulfobacterales bacterium
CCTTTATTCTGTTTAAGCTGGTGGATATGGTTGTGGGCCTGCGCGTTTCCCCGGAAGAAGAGATGGAAGGGCTTGATTTCACCGAGCATGCGGGTACCGCATACCCGGATTTCGAGGTGGTCTCCTACAGCGGGGGTTCTATCTCTTCATATAAACCCCAGTAAAGTAAGCAGGAAATCAAGAGGCAACACAGAGCGCCCAAGGCAGTTCGGGTCAATATTTTGCCCGGCTGTCTTGGGCGGCTTTTTGGTGTCCGTGGTTTTTGTTTTGGTTTGTTTGTCAAACATGTGGTAAAAATAAAAGGATACAACTATGGGTTGTTTGTGTCTTTAAAATCAGAACCGGGACAAATCCATGCTTGGCCGCAGGCCGGAAAATGATCAGAAATTGATCCTCTCTCACCTCGGAATTTTTTATGCCCTGGTGGCCACCATTTTTGTCATTCCATTGCTGGCGGCCGTGGTGGTGGTCCTGATCAAGGGGGTCTTTGATCTTCGCCATGTGATTTTAATCGGCGGGGCGGTTCTGCTGCTGGGCTTCTGCATTTGGATGGTGGTCTGGGGAATCGGGTTTTTCAGAAAAATAAGACAATCCGGCGATGCCACGGCAAGGGATTTTTATGAACAAAAGGCCGCTGGTGAGGCCATGGAATTGTCTTTTTTCGGCGGCCTTTTCAAGGTGTCGTATAAGGGCCGGCCGGAGCCGGGCCAGGCGGGGGACCGTCTTATTGCCGCAGACCGCAGCCATGACGGGACCCCATTGTTAAACAGTCCCGGACATCCTGACCGACAGCCGGATCTTGTATCCCGGCTCCGGGCATTGTCAGAGCTCAAGGACGCCGGCCACATTGATGACCAGGAATACCAGCAGATCAAGCAAAGACTCATTGACGGCATGGAAAGTGAAACGCTCAATTCAGGTTGAATTTTTCCGTAACAGGCAGCAATCGCTTTCATATCAGAGGTGATGATGCAGGCAGACAAAGTCATTGATTATATCGTCGGCTGGCTGCGCGACTATGCCGCAGGTGCCGGGGTCAACGGTTTTGTGGTGGGCATTTCCGGAGGTGTTGATTCTGCGGTGACATCCACCCTGTGCGCTCAAACCGGTCTTTCTGTAATGGTTTTAAACATGCCCATCCGGCAGGCCCCGGATCAGAAAAGCCTTGCGGAAAAGCATCTTGGCTGGCTTCAGCAGCGCTATGAAAATGTTTCCGGATACACCACGGATCTCACCGCCGTGCTCGAGGCGTTTGAAAGCTGTCTGCCCGAGGCGGTCCAGGATCATCTGACCATGGCCAACACCCGGGCCCGGATTCGCATGGCAACGCTTTACGCTTTTGCCACCCATCACCGGATGCTGGTGGCGGGCACGGGCAACAAGGTGGAGGATTTCGGGGTGGGTTTTTTCACCAAGTACGGCGACGGCGGTGTGGACATCTCCCCCATCGCAGATCTTTACAAGTCCGGGGTCTATCAGCTGGCCCGGCATCTCGGGGTGATCGAAGAGATCCTGGACGCCCCGCCCACAGACGGGCTCTGGCCGGACAGCCGCAGCGACGAAGACCAGATCGGGGCCACCTATGATGAACTGGAATGGGCCATGGAATTTGACCCAAACGGCGGCCGGCCCCAGGACCTCACAGAGCGCCAGAAACAGGTGCTTTCCATTTTCCGGGAATTGAACCGGAAAAACCGCCACAAAATTGAGCCCATCCCCGTTGCCGTGATCCCGGAAAAATTGAAATAATGCGGGTTTGCGGGGAGCCCATATTGATATTGCCATTGAGAGTGATTCGGACATGACCCACGGAAATGCTTTTTTTGAAATCGCGGCGATTTTAAGTCTTGCCACCCTGCTGGGGATCCTGGGCCAGAAGCTGCGCCAGCCGCTTTTGATCATGTTTCTGGCCGCCGGTATTCTGGCCGGACCCGCCTGTTTCGGCATTATTGAAAGCTATGAGCAGATCGAGCTGCTGGCCCATATGGGAATCGCCCTGCTGCTGTTTATCGTGGGATTAAAACTCGATCTCAACCTGATCCGCACCACCGGTCCCGTGGCCCTGGCCACCGGCATGGGACAGATTGTGTTTACCGCAGCCATCGGTTTTGTCATTGCCCTGACCATGGGCATGGATTTGCTGAGTGCCGCCTATGTGGCTGTTGCCCTGACCTTTTCCAGTACCATTATTATCGTCAAGCTCCTGTCAGACAAAAGGGAAATCGATTCCCTGCACGGCCAGATCGCCCTGGGGTTTTTGATTGTCCAGGATATCGCAGCCATTCTGGCCCTGGTTCTGCTCACCACCTTCGGGGCCCCCATTGCCGAGGGGCAGTCGGCTCTGGCCGGGGCCCTGCTGATCGCCGGCAAAGGCATTGGCCTGCTTGGGCTGGTGGTGGTGCTCATGAAATACGTGGTGCCCGCTTTAACCCGGCGGCTGGCCCATTCCCAGGAGATGCTGACCCTTTTTGCCATTGCCTGGGCGGTCTGTTTTGGCGCGGTCAGTGAATGGCTTGGGTTCAGCAAGGAACTGGGGGCGTTTCTTGCCGGCATCTCGCTTGCCTCCACGGATTACAGAGACGCCATTGGCGCCCGTCTTACGGGGTTGCGCGATTTTCTGCTTCTGTTTTTCTTTATCGACCTGGGCGCCCGGCTGGACTGGTCCACTGTGGGTTCCCAGGTGGGGGCATCTGCGCTTTTCTCCGGGTTTGTCCTGGTGGGCAATCCCTTGATTGTGCTGGTGATCATGGGATATATGGGCTATCGCCGGCGTACGGCCTTTCTGGCCGGCCTGACCGTGGCCCAGATCAGTGAGTTTTCGCTGATCGTGGCGGCACTGGGCATGGGTATCGGCCATATCACCCAGGAAACCATGGGGCTGATCACCCTGGTGGGTGTTGTGACCATTTTTGCCTCCACCTATATGATCCTTTATTCAGGTCCGCTGTACGCTTTTTTGTCTCCGGCGTTGAAACTGTTTGAACGCAAAGAGCCTTACCGGGAGGCGGCCATTGATTCGGGCGGGAAGCCCGGGGCCGCAGACGTGATTTTGTTTGGTCTGGGCACCTATGGCAGCGGGTTTGCAGAGTATCTGCTGCGGCACCAGAGAAGTTTTCTGGGGGTGGATTTTGATCCTGCTGCCCTGGAAAAGTGGAAAGCCCGCGGGGTTTCCGTGGTTTATGCCGACATGGCCGACCCGGAAATCCAGGAGCAGCTGCCTTTTCATCAGGCCCGGTGGGTGGTCAGCACGGTCCGGTCCAAAGAATTAAACCTTGGGCTGCTCCAGCATCTCCGGGAGCTGGGGTATGATATCCGGGTGGCCCTGACCGCGGCCAGCGAAAAAGAGGCGGAAGCGTTTGAAAAAGCCGGGGCCCGGGTGGTGTTCCGGCCGTTTATTGACGCCGCTGAGCAAGGGGCCGATGCCCTCAGCCAGGCCATGGACATGCTGCCTGAAAAAGTCAACTGGCCCGTGGCGTTCCGGGAAGTCCGGATACGGACCGAATCACTGGCTGCCGGCAAAACCATCCGCAATATCCCCCTTAGGGCCGCCACCGGGGTCTCGATTCTGGCTGTCAGCCGCGGGGTGCGGGTTTACTATGATCCGGGTCCGGATTTTCAGGTGTATCCGTCCGACCGGCTGATTATCATGGGCCCGCCCGCGGAGCTGAAAAAAGCTGAAGCGGTTTTAAATGAAATGGATATGAAAAAAGATACGCCTGCAACCGATCGTTTCGAGGTGGAGGAACTTCGGATTGCCGAAAAGTCGGCCCTTGCCGACAAAACCCTGGCCGAGGTCCGGTTCCGGCAGAACTATCAGGTCACCGTCATCGGCCTCCGCAGGGGAGAAGAGCAGATTTACCCGGTTGGGCCCGAACAGGTGCTGGCAGCCGGAGACTGCCTGATTGTCATCGGACCGGCCGGGGCGGTAAAACAACTCAAACAGCAAGAGCCGTTGTAAGCATGAGAATTGTGGTCCTGATTTTTCTTCTTGTCATGCCCGCGGCCAGCTTCGGCCTGGAGAAAGCCGACATGGTGGTGGTGGACAAGTCCGAATCCAGGCTGTATTTAAAGCGCAGCGGCCAAATTATCAAACAATATCATGTGGTTTTTGGCCCTGACCCCGAAGGCCACAAGCAGCAGGAAGGCGACGGACGAACCCCGGAGGGCCGATATGTCCTGGATTACAAAAACGCAGACAGCGATTTTTACAAATCCATTCACATCTCCTATCCCAATCGGGCCGACCAAAAGCGGGCCGCCCGATCCGGGGTGGATCCGGGCGGGGAAATCATGATCCACGGCCAGAAAAACGGGGCTGGCTGGCTGACCACCATTTCCAAGTACTTCAACTGGACAGAAGGATGCATTGCCGTGTCCAACAGGGCCATGGATGAAATCTGGCAGGCGGTTGATGCGGGCACGCCCATTGAGATAAAGCCGTAGTTTTTGTTTTTTTTCGGCTTTTGGTCCGCATTTGACATGCCACCGCCCTGATTGGTATTTTGGGTAATCAGGAGGACGCAAATATGCTGGGTGCCATTGCAGGAGATATCATCGGTTCGGTCTATGAGGGCCGGGGGATGAAAAGCCGGGATTTCCCCCTTTTTTCCCGCGACTCCACTTTTACCGACGATACCGTGCTTACCGTGGCTGTGGCCGATGCCATTTTAACCGGCGCGGATTACACAGACAAGTTCCATGAGTATTTCCACAAATATCCCCATGCCGGATTCGGGGGGTCATTTATGCAGTGGGCCGCACAGCGGTTGCGCAGTCCTTATTACAGTTTTGGAAACGGTTCGGCCATGCGCGTCAGCCCGGTGGGGTTTGCATTCGATGATCTGGAAACCGTGATGGCAGAGGCGGAAAAAAGCGCGGCTGTGACCCACAATCATCCCGAGGGCATCAAGGGCGCACAGGCCGCCGCAGCCGGCGTGTTTCTGGCCAGAACCGGCGCGGATAAAGACCGGATCCGGGATTTTGTCACCCGGCGCTTTGCCTATGACCTGGAGACCCCGTTGTCTGAGATCCGCAGGACCTACCGCTTTGACGTCTCCTGCCAGGGCTCTGTGCCCCAGTCCATTATTGCCTTTCTCGAAGCTGAAACCTGGGAGGATGCCGTGCG
>JAGTVF010000222.1 GCA_018224315.1 Desulfobacterales bacterium
TCCTCGCTTTGCCGAAGGGTGTTTTCAGCCTCCTTTTTTTCCGTGATATCGGTGTGCGCGCCCGCCAGACGAACAGGGTTTCCATTTCGGTCCCGAATGCACGCCGCTCTGCCCAGGATCCAGCGATAGGTGCCGTCTTTGTGCCGGAGCCGGTATTCCACCTCGAACTGGTGCATATCCTTTGAATCATAAAAAATCCGGTTGGCCTCCATTACCCGGTTATAGTCTTCGGGATGAATCCGGTTTTTCCATTGATCCAGGTGGTTTTCCAGCTCATGGTCGGCATATCCGATAATCTCCTTCCATCTCCGGGAGAAAAAGACATGATCGGTTTCCAGATCCCACTCCCAGATGCCGTCGTTGGTTCCCCGAAGTGCCAACTGAAATCGCTGCTGGCTGTTTTTCAACGCCTGCCGGGCGGACTCGGCCTCCCTGGCCCGGGTTTCCGCCTCCTGGATCCGGGTTCGCAGTTCATGGACCATGGTGGAAATGGCTTGCTTTAACTGGTGCATCTCGCCTTTGAAATGGCCGGGAATTTCTGCTTGATAATCCCCTCCGGCCACATCTGTGGCAAAGCCCACCAGCCGGTTGATGGGCCCGGTGATGGTGCGCATCAAAAAAACAGTCCCGATCAGGGCAATCAGGAAAATGGCGGCACCCATGGAGATGATGGTCCATTTCAGGCGGTTCATCTGGGCATAGACATCATCGATATACACCCCGGTGCCCACGATCCAGTCCCAGGGCTCAAAAAGCCGGACATAGGATTTTTTGGGATGCAGGGTTTCTGTAATACCATCGGAGGTGGGCCGGTGCCAAAAATATTCCACAAAGCCGCTGCCGTTTCCGGCGGCCACTTCGGAAAATACCCGGAAAAAATGTCTTTTGTCATGATCAAACCGCTTTTCTTTGCCCGTCATTGCTGTCTGCATGCTCACCGCGGTTTGATAGGACGGATCATCCATGATTTGACCCTCGAGTTCCGGTGCCGCCGGGTGCAGGATCATCCGGGGAAAGGGCCTGGAATTGTCATTGATCCAGATATAGCCGTTGTCTGTAAAGCGCATATGGCGGATGCGCTCTATGGCCGCCTGCCTGGCTTCTTGTTGCGTCATTTCGCCGTTTTCCACCCGCTGCTGGTAATCTGCAGTCATGCTGCACACCGAGTCCACCAGATTTTTAACCGCCATTTTGCGGGAATCAAACAGGGCTTCCTGTACAACCGGGAAGATAAAGGCAAACAAAAAGATCAGAAACAGGGCGATGATGCCCAGGGCAATGGCCAGAATTTTTGCAGCGGTCTTTTCCAGCAGGTTTCCGGAAAATGGCATGCGGCTCCCGAAGTTTTTTGCGGTTTACAAAACAACACCAGCGTCAATCTTGCAATCAGGATCAACATACGCGTTTTATTGCCCAAAATAAACAATGAAAAATTGGGATTTACATACGTGCTTTTGCATGTAAAATAACAAAACCCGCACAGTCCGGCTCAGGCGTCTGCGGGTGAAACCGGCAATTTTTTTCGGAGGCGGAATGAAAATACTGGTATGCGGGCCTTCCTGGGTGGGCGACATGGTCATGGCCCAGAGTCTGTTTATGACATTGAAAAACCTGTATGCAAACTCCACGGTGGACGTGCTGGCCCCGTCATGGTCCATGCCGATTTTATCCCGCATGGCCGAGGTGGACCAGGGGATTGTCCTGCCTGCGGGCCATGGGCAGCTGAAACTCAAAAAGCGCTTTGCGATCGGCCGGCAGCTGGCAGCCAACGGTTATGCCAGGGCCATTGTGGTGCCGCGCTCCATAAAACCTGCGCTGGTGCCTTTTTTGGCCCGCATCCCTGTACGCACGGGCTACGGCGGCCAGGGACGCTTTTTTCTGATAAACGACATGCGCAAGCTCGACAAGACCCGGCTGACCATGACCGTCCAGCGCCAGGTGGCTTTGGGCCTTCCGGCCGATGACCCTTTGCCCCCGGAAACCATCCACCAGCCGCATCTTCAGACCGATGCCGTCAATCAGAAACGCTTGTGCCGGAAACTGGGGCTGAACCTGAACCGGCCGGTGATCTCTTTTTTTCCGGGCGCTGAGTACGGCCCGTCCAAGCAATGGCCCATCGAATATTTCAGGGAACTGGCCCTGGGGCTCACAAAATCCGGCTATCAGGTATGGATTTTCGGCAGCCCCCAGGACCAGGCCTGCGCTTCGGCCATTGCCGAAGGCAACCCCTTGCATGTGCATGGCCTGGCCGGACAAACCTCGCTAAACGATGCCATTGATTTAATTGCGCTGTCGCATCTGGCCGTGACCAACGACTCCGGGCTCATGCACATTGCAGCCGCCCTGGGTGTTCACGTGGAAGCCATATACGGCGCCACCACACCGGCATACACACCGCCGCTCACGGACAAAAAGACCATCCATTACACCGGAATTGACTGCTCTCCCTGCTGGGCCCGAAAATGCCCCCTGGGGCATTTCAAATGCATGAAAGAAATTTTGCCCCAAGACCTGGAAGCCTCTGTTCAAAAGGCGGCCGCAAAAAACCCGGCGCCTGGAGGCCGCGGGTAACACAGGCGGACTATACCACGCTGTGCAGGCCCAGGTACCACGAAGCAATACCGAAATAGATCACTACCCCGCCGATATCAGCCACCGAGGTCACCAGGGGTGCGCTGGCCGTGGCCGGATCCATGCGAAACCGGGTGAGCAGAAACGGCAGGCTCAGGCCCAGAAGGCTGCCAAACAGCACCACCGCAACCATGGCCAGAGACACGATCACCGCCACGTCCGGGCCGCCCCGGAAAACTCCGATAAAAGACACGGCAACGCCCATGCAAACGCCAATGGCCAGGGCAATGCCGATTTCCTTTCCCACCATGCGCAGCCAGTCCTTGCGCACCACATCGCCGATGGCCATGGCCCGAACCATTAGGGTGGCCGACTGGGCCCCGGCATTTCCTCCGGAGCCGATGAGCAGCGGCAGGAAAAATACAAGGGCCACCGTGGCCTGGATGGTATCTTCATAGTAGGCAATCCCTGCGCCGGAAAAAATGTTCATGAACA
>JAGTVF010000223.1 GCA_018224315.1 Desulfobacterales bacterium
AGTCAGGGATGACAAGACTTTGCCCGGGCATCAGAGTTGAAGCGGTTTTGCAGTGAACGAAAAACCGCCGGGCAGTTTGCCTGCAAAGGTAAATGGCAAAGGGAGTAGGATTCGAACCCACGGAGATTTCGCTCAACGGCTTTCAAGGCCGCCGCCTTAAACCACTCGGCCATCCCTCCGGCTTAAACAAATCTTTTTTATCAGAGCGCAAATCCCCGGGTCAATGGTTTTTTCAGGTTTTGGCAGGTGGTATGCGTGTTGTGTATTGACAGGAGTTATATATGCCTTATTATAGAATTTCATTGAAATTTTCCGGATTTTGGATTTTATTCATAAATGTCTGACCATACAGCACAAGTTCTTCAGGAGCCGTTTAAATGAAACAGAAATACGCAATTTCAAAAGACAGTAAAACCGGCGAGCTGACCATCCAGGAGTATGCCGAGCTCAGCAAGGACATGTTTTCCCTGGTCTGCGAGGAATCCTATGACCAGGACCAGATTCAAAAGGCCGTGGAAGAAGGCCGAAAAACCCTGATCGATACCCTGCGCACGCCCAATTTATACCCCATCTCGGATTACATTGAAAAAATCGCTGACACAGTGGTTGATCTTTACCAGCAAAAAGATGCACCCGGCGAGCCTGTGGAACTGGTGTTTGACGATGTGGAGCTGTTTCAGCGCCAGGAAGAAGATGTTGCAACCGAAGAAGAAGACTCTGTGGAAATCGAGGATCTGCTCGACGACGAAGCCCCGGCTGACCAGGCCCCGGCAGAGCCGCCCCCCGCAGAAGAGCCCCTGGATGACGCGTCCGACGAATCCCTGGAAGACAAATGATTTCCCGGGATTTTCCAACATAGAAGGAGATCAGAAAAATGTTTGAGACCAAGGAACAGGTATTTGAAAAGATCATGGAGCAGGAAAAGCCCGTGTGCCCGCACTGCGGCCAGGAGATGAGCATATGGGAAATCCCGCCCATTGCTGTTGGCGACGGGCTGGGCTGGGACTCGCCTTACATGTATGTGTGCTTTAACGACCAGTGCCCGCTGTTTACCGAGGGATGGGAGAACATGTGGGAAAACTATTCCCAGCAGGCATCCTACCGTTGCATCAAAAGCCCCTACGGCAGCAATTTCGAGTTGATGCCGGTTTTCAGCTCCATGGGAGGCCAGGGCCAGATTGTGGACGATGAGGTGGTGGCTGCAGAGGAAAGGCTCAAGGAAGCTATTAAAAAAGGCTTTTCCATCCTGTCTGAGTGCTATGTGTCCAGTGATTCAGTGACCTGCGTGCAGATGCTGCTGGATCCCTCCGAACCGGCCCGGGTTCGGTTGAAGGCTGCTGAAATGACTGGGGACATCGCGGGCCTGGAAGCTTTGGAAGTGCTCAACAACCGGCGCTTCGGCAATGAATTGCTCCAGGAGAAAAGCAACGAGGCCATTGCCAAAATCCATGAGCGCCACTTTACCCGGGAATGTCCGTTTTGCGCGGAAATCATCAAAAAACGCGCAAAAATCTGCAAGCACTGCGGCAAAGATGTGGCCGGGGTGTAAGCACCCGCATTGACCCGCTTTTCAAGGCCCGGAACTGCACTATGCCGTTCCGGGCTGTTTTTTTGCAATGGCTTTTTAATGGCGCTTGATCTGGGACAGGGCCTTGGCTGCTGCTGCGCGTACGTTTTCCGGATATCCCCGGAAAAACCCCCGGGTGCGCACGACCTTCTCCAGCGCGGAAACCGCCTCGGTGGCCTGCATTCGACCCAGGGCTTCACAGGCCTTTGTCCGAATTTCATCGCGCACGGCCTTGTTCTGCCAAAAGGATTTGGATTCCAGCAGGTTGATCAGATAAGGGGCTGCTGGCTGATATCGAATGGCGCCCAGAACCGAAACAATATGGCCGGCCAGCTGGGGCTCGACCACCGGGATGTGTTTTAGCAGCATGTCTCCGGCCCTGTCGCCGTCAATGGCCTGAATGCTTTTGACCGCCTCAAGCTGTACCCGGTAGTCCGGGTATGTGAGCAGGGGCTCAAGCAGGCTCAGCTGCTCCGGGCCGCCGATACGGCCCAGCAGCAGGGCCAGGTTCCGGATGTAGTACCACGGGCCTCCCTGGGAGAGCCTGTCTGACACCGGCTCAACACCGGCATTGCCCATCCGGGACACGGCCTGCACGATCCGGTTGCGCTCGGCCATGCTGTTACTGTCGCGCAGCCGGTCAAGCAGGCGTTCAATGGTGGTGGAGCCCAGGATCACCAGGGTGCGGATGTCTTCATTGCCCGTGTCTGATGCGTTTCCCGCCTTGCTGAGTACCATTTCCAGAATCTGGTCCGTGGAAAGATGCTGGAGCATGTTTGCGGCCAGGGCCTGGATGGCTTCCGGCTTGGAAAGCCGGCCGTCGCGGATCAGGGAGTAGGCCTCGAGGATGTGTCCGGCGTCCGCCGCAGAGTCTTTTTGGGTTATGACTGTTTCAGCCAGGTTTTCCAGCCGGTGGGTCACCTGCTCATATTCATCTGGCATGCGGTCTACCCCCTTGATCCACTCAACGAGTTTTTTCGACATGGCAA
>JAGTVF010000224.1 GCA_018224315.1 Desulfobacterales bacterium
CGTTTGACGACATGGCATTGGTGGACAGATAATAGGCATTGCCGTAGCCGCCGGTGGCCAGCACCACCGCATGGGCGCTGTGGGATTCGAGTTCTCCGGTAACCATGTTGCGCACCACAATGCCCCGGGCCTTACCGTCCACAAGCACCACATCGAGCATCTCGCGCCTGGGAAAAATCTCCACTTTCCCGGTATTGACCTGGCGCATGAGCGAACTGTAGGCCCCGAGCAGCAATTGCTGGCCGGTCTGGCCCTTGGCGTAGAATGTGCGCGACACCTGGGCACCGCCAAAGGAGCGATTGTCGAGCAGCCCGCCGTATTCCCGGGCAAAAGGCACACCCTGGGCCACGCACTGATCGATGATGTTAACACTGAGCTGGGCCAGGCGGTAGACATTGGCCTCCCTGGCCCGGAAATCACCGCCCTTGACCGTGTCATAAAACAGCCGCCAGATGCTGTCGCCGTCATTGGCGTAATTTTTGGCTGCATTGATCCCGCCCTGGGCCGCAATACTGTGGGCCCTTCTGGGGGAATCCTGGATGCAGAAATTTTTCACGTTATAGCCCAGCTCTGCAAGCGTTGCCGCAGCCGACGCCCCGGCCAGCCCCGTGCCCACAACAATGATGTTGAACTTCTTTTTATTGGCCGGGTTGATTAGCTTGAGCTCGAAACGATGCCGGTCCCACTTGTCCTGCAAGGGCCCGGCCGGTATTTTGGATTCAAGTGTCATGTACCACCCCTTTTTATAGAACAACCATACGGAAATAAACCGGAACAAAGAAAAAACCCACTGTTGCCCCAATGGCAATCACGATGCCGATTGTCTGGATCAGGGGCATGTATTTTTCGTGATTCAACCCCAGGGTCTGAAACAGGCTCCAGAAACCGTGGCGGATATGGATGCCCACCAGGATCACAGCTGCCATGTAAATCAGGGCGAAAATCGCGCTGTTGAAGGTATCCACCGCCGCGTCCCAGGGCGTTTGCACCGCATGGTCAATAAAATGAAACTGTGCCAAATGCAGGATCACAAACAGCAGGATCAGAAATCCGGTATAGGGCATGGTGCGCGAACCAATGGTTCTTCCCCCGGCGATTTTGTTGACTGCATAGCGCGTGGTGCGCGCCTGCCGGTTTTGAAAAAACAGAATCGTGCCGGTGCTCACATGGATGACCGCCAGGGCCAGCAGCACCAGTTCCACCACAAAAATGATGGGAACTAAGGTGTGAAGAACCTCCACGTATTTCAAAAACGCATCCTTGCCGAAATAAAACGTCAGGTTCCCGACCAGATGCAAGAGGATAAACCCCACAAAGCCGAATCCGGTAACCGCCATGAGCAGCTTTTTGCCAATGGCGGTGGAAATGTTTTGTGCAAACCAGTTCATATCATCCGCTCCCGGATAAAAAATAATCAATGTTTGATGGAACCGTAAAAAGTCCAATATCTGCGTTACACGCAATTTTTCAGAATTTCACGTACGGCTAAGTACGCTGCATTCTTCAAAATCGCGCAAGCCTTGGTCTTGAACTTTTTATGGCCCCATCTGAAATCAGACTTTTTACGAGTTTGTCAATGTTTGGGTTAATGGATCAGCCCATTCAGGCTTTCAGATCAACTATATTAAAACACTTTGGCACAAAGCTCGCCGATGCGGCCGAGATTTTCACACACATGCACGCCGGCGGCTTTCAAGGCCTTGACCTTGCCCTGGGCCGTGCCCGTACCCCCGGAAATAATGGCGCCGGCATGGCCCATGCGCCGGCCCGGAGGGGCTGTCATTCCGGCAATAAAACTGACCACGGGCTTGGACATCTTTTCTTTGATAAATTGCGCGGCCTGCTCCTCGGCACTGCCGCCGATTTCGCCCACCATTACCACACCTTTTGTCTCAGGGTCTGCTTCAAAAGCTTCCAGACAATCGATGAAATTGGTGCCGTTGACCGGATCACCGCCAATGCCGATGCATGTGGTCTGGCCGATGCCCTGGGCGGTTAGCTGGTAGACCACCTCGTAGGTCAGGGTCCCGGAACGCGACACCACGCCGATGGGACCGCCGGCCTTGTGAATCGGGGCAGGCATGATGCCCACCTTGGCCGCCCCCGGAGTGATGACACCCGGGCAGTTGGGGCCGATCAGGCGGGTGGGCTTTAACATTAAATAATGCTTGACCCGCATCATGTCAAGTACGGGAATGCCCTCGGTGATGGTAACAATCACATTCACCCCGGCGTCTGCGGCCTCCATGATCGCATCTGCGGCAAACGGCGGGGGAACGAAAATCAGGCTGCAGTTGGCGCCGGTCTCGGCCGCGGCAGCGGCCACGGAGTGAAACACCGGCACCTCGTCCATTTTTTGTCCGCCCTTGCCCGGGGTTACACCGGCAACCACATTGGTGCCGTATTCAACGCACTGCCGGGCATGAAACTGCCCTTCTTTTCCGGTAATCCCCTGCACCACCACCCGGGTATCTGCATCCACAAATATACTCATATCTGATTTCCCATATTGCTGCGTTTTTGAGTTCAAAAAAGCAAGTTTTCTTTCAAACCAGTGCGGCCACCTTTTCCCCGGCATCAGCCAGATCCCGGGCCGTTTGTATCTCCATGCCGGATTCGGCCAGAATTTGACGGCCCTCTTCCACGTTTGTGCCTTCCATGCGCACCACCAGGGGCACGTCAATCTGGGTGTTTTTGGCCGCCTTGACCACGCCCTCGGCCAGCACATCACAGCGCAGAATTCCGCCGAATATATTGATCAAAATGGCCTTGACCTTTTTGTCTGACAAAATGATCCGGAACCCGTTTTCAATCATCTCCGCTGTGGCCCCGCCGCCAACATCAAGGAAGTTTGCGGGCTCGGCCCCGGCCAGCTTAATGGTGTCCATTACCGCCATGGCCAGGCCCGCGCCGTTGACCATGTTGCCCACGGTGCCGTCAAGGTTGATGTAATTGAGGTTATACTTGGAGGCTTCCACATCCAGGGGGTCTTCCTCATCCAAATCGCGCATTTCCGCCACATCCTTCTGGCGGTAAAGCGCGTTGTCATCAAAATTGATCTTGGCATCCAGGGCGATTAACTCCTGGTCCTTGGTGATCACCAGCGGATTGATCTCCACCAGAGAGGCGTCTTTTTCCATCAGCAGATGATAAAGCCGGGTCAGCATCTGGGAAAACGGCTTTAGCAGCTCCTTTCCCAGGTTTAATCCGAATGCCGCCTGCCGGCAGTGGTAGGGATAAATGCCCGACAGGGGATTGACATAAACCTTGATGATTTTCTCGGGCGTTTCAGCCGCCACAGTTTCAATGTCCATGCCCCCGGCCTCGCTGGCCATGATCAGCACCTCGGCCGATTCCCGGTCTGTCATCAGGCTCAGGTAAAGCTCCTTTTCAATCTCAAGTCCGCTTTCAATGAGCAACCGTTTAACGGGCTGGCCTTCGGCTCCGGTCTGCGGGGTAACCAGATTCATGCCGATGATATCCCCGGCATATTTTTCCACTTCCGCCAGATCCTTTGCAATCTTGACCCCTCCGCCCTTGCCCCGGCCGCCGGCATGGATTTGCGCCTTGACCGCCACAGGAAATGCCCCCAGAGACTGGGCGGCGACCCTGGCCGCATCAGGGCTGTCAGCCACCGCGCCGCGGGGGATGGAAATCTCATACTGGGAAAACAGCTGCTTGGCCTGGTATTCGTGTATCTTCATAAGTCATCTGCTCCGTTTTTATGCAATCACGCAAAGCACGTCGTTTTTGGCCACTGCATCGCCTTCGGAAAAACCAATGGCCTTGACCGTGCCGGCCACAGGCGTTGTCAGGGAGTTTTCCATTTTCATGGCCTCCAGGATCACAACCGTGTCGCCTTCGGCCACGGTGTCGCCTTCTTTTTTCTCATAGCGCACCACGGTGCCCGGCATGGGCGCCTTGATGGGATGGCCCTCAACAGAAGCAGCCGCTTTTTTGTCAGCCGCCGCAGGCGCTTCGGCCTTTTGGCCGGCAGCTTCGGATTTCTGCGAGGAAGGCGCCGGACGGGCCGCAGGTGCTGCCTGGCCGCCCGCCCTGCGGGGACCGGCCGGTGCTGCAGCTGCCGGCTGGGGCGCTGCGGTTACAAAGGGCATGCCCGTGTCTTCAACCGCCACTTCAAATTCCTCGCCGTCAACAAAAACATTGAATTTTCGGACATTGTCGCCTTCCGGAGCCTCTCCCTTTTTCTCGGCTTTTTCCAGCACATCCTTGAGTTCGCCGGTGCGCACCTTGCGGATCAGGTCCTCTTCCTTTTTGGCCGCTTCCAGGGATCTGGGCTTCAGGGAATCCGGCGGGGTCTCCAGGCCGTATTTGTATTTGAGAAATTTCTTTCCGGTAACCGGATACAGGGCATAGATGAGCACATCATCAATATCTGTGGTGATATCCTTGACCGCCTCTTTGGCCGCTTCCAGTTCCGGCTCCAGGATTTCGGCCGGCCGGCATTCAATGGGCTCCTCTCCTCTGGGATAGCCCTTGAGGGCCTTTTTCTGGACCTCCGGATTGACCCCGGCCGGGGTTTTTCCGTACAGGCCGTAGCACAGGTCCTTGACCTGGGAGGTGATCATCTTGTAGCTTTCGTTTTCATCATCAAACAAGACATTGTTGACCGTCTGGATGCCCACGATCTGGCTTGTGGGGGTGACCAGGGGCACCTGGCCCAGGTCTTTTCTGACCTTGGGCAGCATCTTGTAAACCTCGTCAATCCGGTCTAAGGCATCCATGTCCCGGAGCTGATTGACCAGGTTGGACAGCATGCCCCCCGGGGTCTGGTGGAGCAGGACATTGATGTCGATCACCGACACCTTGGAATCGTCGAGCAGGTACTTGTACTTGGGCAGGATGTCTTTTTCCAGTTTTTCGTTGATGGCAGCCAGGGAATTGATATCAAAACCCGTGTCCCGGTCGGTGCCCAGAAGCGACATGACCATGGGCTCAATGGCCGGATGCGAAGTTCGGTAGGCATAGGGGGTCATGCAGGTGTCAATGATGTCCACCCCCGCCTCAATGGCTTTTAAATGCGTAAATGGCGCCATGCCCGAAGTGAAATGGCTGTGGAGATGAATGGGCACAGCGGTGTTTTGCTTCAGCGCCCGGATCAGTTCAAAAGCATCATACGGAGAAAGCAGACCGGCCATGTCCTTGACACAGATGGTGTCCGCCCCCAATTCTTCGAGCTCTTTGGCCTTTTGGAGATAATAGTCGATATTGTAGACCTCGCCGCCCATACGGGGTTCGGTCATGGAATAGCAGACACATCCCTGAAAATGCTTGCCGCATTTCTTGATCACCTCGACCACGGTTTCAAAGTTGCGGAAATCATTTAACGCGTCAAAGGTACGGAAAATGTCCATACCGTTTTCAGCGGTTCTTTCCACAAAGGCACGGGCCACATCATCGGGATAATTGCGGTAGCCCACCAGGTTCTGGGCGCGAAGGAGCATGGAAAACGGGGTTTTTTTGATATAGCGCTTCAGGGTGCGCAGCCGCTCCCAGGGATCTTCGTTTAAAAACCGGTGCATGGTGTCAAAGGTGGCCCCGCCCCAGACCTCAACGGCCCAGAAACCGATATCATCGATCATTTCCGCCACCGGAATCATGTCCTCGGTGCGGCCGCGGGTGGCAAACAGGGACTGATGCCCGTCGCGCAGGGTCAGATCCTCGACTTTCACCGGATTGGCCGCCTTGGGGCGGTCCGGTCCGTATTTGACTTCAGTCTGCTTAAGTGCATGGTGTTCGGTCATACCCAGCTCTCCTCGCCTTATGGATTAATTTTTACTATGAATGGCTTCATTTTTTCCTGCATATTTACGCAAACGCTGCTAAAAAACCTTCATCTGAACCATTGTTCGCATCTGCATCTGTGCCTGCCGGCCGCTCAACGCCCACGGGCTCACATAACTATCCGGCATCCGGGCCTGGCCCTGGGCGGCGGCTTGCTGCCAGCCGGTTTCAGCCTCGGCCTGTGCTGCCTTTTCGCAGTCGAGATAATGCAGCACTGCAGCCAGTGCGGCCTGTTTTTTCTTTTCCATCATCAACCCCCTTGTTATGCCGGAATATTGCCGTGTTTTTTCGGCGGCAGACTCTGGCGCTTGTTGCACAGGATTTCCAGGGCCTCGATGAGCCGCGGCCGGGTTTCGCTGGGCACAATCACGTCATCGATATACCCGCGGTTGGCGGCCACGTAAGGATTGGAAAACAGATCCCGGTATTCCTCCACTTTTTCCTTGCGGGTGGCCACCGGATCTTCTGCATTGTCAATGGTTTTACGGTAGATAATATTGGCCGCCCCGTCTGCGCCCATGACCGCGATTTCCGCAGACGGCCAGGCAAAGGCCATGTCTGCGCCCAGGTGCTTGGAGCTCATGGCAATATAGGCCCCGCCGTAGTCCTTGCGCAAAATCACCACCAGCTTGGGCACCGTGGCCTCTGAATAGCACCACAGCAGCTTGGCCCCGTGCCGGATGATGCCCCCATGCTCCTGGTCGCTGCCGGGCATGTAGCCGGGCACATCCGCAAAGGTCAGCAAGGGAATGTTAAATGCGTCGCAGAACCGGATAAAGCGGGTGGCTTTGTCTGAGGCGTCAATGTCCAGGCACCCGGCCAGAAACTTTGGCTGGTTGGCGATAATGCCGATGGTCCGGCCGTTTAGCCGGGCAAAACCCACCACGATGTTTTTGGCGTAATGCTCATGGGGCTCGAAAAACTCGCCGTTGTCAACGATTGCGGCAATCACGTCCTTGACGTCATAGGACTGGTTGGAATCGGCCGGAATAATCGTGTCTAAGCGCTCATCGCGCCTTTCCGGATCATCGCCGGTATCGGCCACAGGCGGGTCCTCCATGTTGTTGGCCGGCAAATAGGACAGCATGTCCCGGATGCGCTCAATGGCGTGCGCGTCCGAGTCACAGGCAAAGTGCGCCACCCCGCTTTTTTCATTGTGAGTGGTGGCCCCGCCCAGGTCTTCAAAGGAAATTTCCTCTCCGGTGACGCTTTTGATCACCTGGGGACCGGTGATAAACATGTGGCTGGTCTTTTTGACCATAAACACCCAGTCGGTCATGGCCGGCGAGTAGACCGCACCACCGGCGGTGGGGCCCATGATGGCCGAAATCTGGGGAATCACCCCGGAGGCGATGGAATTTCTGTAAAAAATCTCGCCGTAGCCGCGAAGGGCATCCACGCCTTCCTGAATGCGCGCCCCGCCGGAATCATTGAATCCCACCACAGGAACCCCGGATTTCATGGCCAGATCCATGACCTTACAGATCTTGCTGGCATGCATCTCGCCAAGGGTACCGGCCCTTGCCGTAAAATCCTGTGCAA
>JAGTVF010000225.1 GCA_018224315.1 Desulfobacterales bacterium
ATCCAGTCCCAGGTCAAGGGCGACATGGAAAAGCAGCAGCGGGAGTACTACCTGCGCCAGCAGCTCAAGGCCATCCAGCAGGAACTCGGGGAAATCGATGAGTCCGGCAGCGAGGTGGAGGAATACCGCACAAAGATCCATGAAAAAAACCTGCCCGAAGAAGCCAGAAAAGAGGCCGAGCGGGAATTAAACCGGCTGAGCCGCATGCATCCGTCCTCGGCCGAATATTCCGTGGCCCTGACTTATCTGGACTGGATGACCGCCGTTCCCTGGAACGAAACCACAGACGACAACCTGGACCTGGAAAGTGCGGAAAAGGTCCTGGAAAACGATCACTACGGCCTGGAAAAGGCAAAGCGCCGGATACTGGAATATCTGGCCGTGCTCAAACTCAACCCGGAGATCAAGGGGCCGATTCTCTGCCTGGTGGGCCCGCCCGGAGTGGGCAAGACATCGCTGGGCAACTCCATTGCCCGGGCCCTGGGACGTAAGTTTGTCCGCATGGCCCTGGGCGGCATCCGGGATGAGGCGGAAATCCGCGGCCACCGGCGCACCTATGTTGGGGCCATGCCGGGCCGCATCATCCAGGGAATCCGCAGATCCGGGTCCAAAAATCCGGTATTCATGCTCGATGAAATCGACAAGGTGGGCGCGGACTTCCGGGGAGATCCGTCATCCGCGCTTCTGGAAGTGCTGGACCCCGAACAGAACTATTCGTTTACAGACCACTACCTGGACGTGGCATTTGACCTTTCAAAGGTAATGTTTGTCACCACGGCCAATATCTTAGATACCATTCCCCCGGCCCTGCTCGACCGCATGGAGGTTTTGCGGCTGTCGGGCTATACCATGGAAGACAAACTAAAAATCGCCACACGCTTTTTAATTCCCCGCCAGAGAACCGCTCACGGCTTAAAAGCCGATCAGATCAACATCACCCCGGGCGCTGTCAAGCACATTATTTCCGGCTATACCCGGGAAGCGGGCCTGCGCAACCTGGAGCGGGAGCTGGCCAACATCTGCCGGGGCGCGGCCACAAAAATCGCCAAAGAGGAAGCCGAATTCGTGAAGGTGGGCCGCCGGAATGTTCGCGATTATCTCGGCCCTGTGCGCTATTCCTTTGACGAGATCAAAAAACGGGTCGCCACCCCCGGGGTGATCATGGGACTGGCATGGACCGAGGCCGGCGGGGATCTTCTTTTTATCGAGGCCACGGCCATGAAGGGCAGCGGCAAGCTTACCCTCACCGGCCAGCTCGGGGAAGTGATGAAGGAATCGGCCAATGCGGCCTTAAGCTACATCCGGGCCAATGCCAGCGTGCTCAAGATACCCGAAGACTTTTTTGACAAGCACGATCTGCACGTCCACGTGCCGGCCGGCGCGGTGCCCAAAGACGGGCCCTCTGCAGGCGTCACCCTGCTGACCGCCATTGCATCGCTTCTAACGTCAACGCCCACGTCCAAGGATCTGGCCATGACCGGGGAAATCACTCTCCGGGGTCAGGTCATGCCGGTTGGCGGAATCAAGGAAAAGGTGCTGGCCGCACACCGGGCCGGAATCAAAAGCATTATTCTGCCCAAGTTCAATGAAAAGGACATGGAAGACATTCCGGCCAATGTCAAAGAAGAAATCGAGTTTCATTTTGTGGAGAAAATGCGCCAGGTGCTCAAAATCGCCCTTGGGAAATAGAGAGCTGATTTCAAAAGGACCAAAGGATTTTCTGTTATGACCCTGTCTCCGGGTACGTGCCGGCGGTTTGCCCTGATTCTGGCTTTTGCAACGGCCGCCGGCTTTTGGCTTGCCGGATGCCGGACAACCCCGCCGCCGGAAAAAAAAACGCCCCAAAGCTATCAGATAAACGGTCAGTGGTATCATCCCATACCCGACTCCCGCGGGTTTCGCGAATCCGGATATGCCTCGTGGTACGGCCACCCCTTCCACGGCCGCAAAACCGCCAGCGGGGAGACCTATAACATGAACGCGCGCACGGCCGCCCACAAGACCCTTCCTATGGGCACCTATGTGCTGGTGAAAAACAAGGAAAACAACAAGCAGACCGTGGTGCGCATCAACGACCGGGGTCCCTTTGTCAAGGGCCGGATCATTGACCTGTCCCGCCATGCCGCCCGGCAGATCGACATGATCGGGCCGGGCACGGCGCCGGTGGAAATCGCTGTGCTGGAAAAAGACCATCCGCAGCGCCAAATGGCCTCTGACAGCTACGACGAGTATCACACCGGGGATTTCACCATCCAGATCGGGGCATTCTCGGAAAAGAATCTGGCAGAATCCATGCGCGACGCCCTTGCGGCGGCAGATTACAACCCGGTGACCGTCACCAGGGTCAACCGTGCGGATGTCACCTTCTACCGGGTCCGGGTGGGCCGGTTTGCCTCCCTGGCAAAGGCTCGGGACGCAGAGCTGCACCTGATCCGGGCGGGGTATCAGGACGCTTTTGCGGTAGCCAGCAGTGACAGGTAGCATGACGCCATGATGGAGCTGCAGGGCCGGATCCGGCGGATTACATTTCACAGCACAGATACCCATTATACAGTTGCGCAAATGGAAGCCGGGCCGGACAGGACCCGGATCACCATTGTGGGACACCTGCCCGGGGCGGCCCCGGGCCAGGTAATGAAAATTCTTGGCAAATGGGTGACCCATCCCCGATACGGGGAGCAGTTCGCCTTTCAGCAGGCCCAAATCACCCGTCCCTCTGAGGAGGACGGAATCCGGCAGTACCTGGGCTCAGGCCTGATAAAAGGCATCGGCCCGGGCCTTGCCGAGAGCATTATCGAGGCTTTCGGCACAGAGGCCTTAGACATCCTGGACCAGCAACCAGAACGGCTCAAAGAGATTCCCGGCATCGGAGAGGCCCGGGCCGAAGATATCGCCCGGCAGTGGCAGCATCACAGAAGCATTGCCGATATCATGGAATTTCTTCAGCAGCACGGCATCGAAGCCGCCTATGCCGGCCAGATCTTTAAGCAATATGGCATTGAGGCCATGGACGTGCTCACCGGCGATCCTTTCCGGCTGGCAGAAGACCTGCCCGGCCAGGGCTTTGTGATTGCCGATGCCATTGCACGCCATACGGATCTGCAGCCGGACCCGGACGTCCGCGCCGGGGCCTGTATCGAGCATCTGCTCCATCAAAGCGCGGCTGCCGGCCACATGTTTTGCCCTGAAAACG